>DASRIN010000358.1:0-6575 GCA_035649975.1 Gemmatimonadales bacterium | reverse complement strand
CCCTCGAACCTGGACTTGGTGCGCAGCTCGCCCAGCAGGCGGCGGGAGAGCGTCGCAGGGAGATTCGAATCATCCAGCGTAGGGTAGGCCACGTGAGCGGTCATGATGGACGCCACTCCGCTCTCAATAGCCACAGTAAAGGGCAGCAGGTCAGTGGACCGAAGCGCCGCGGCCGCGGTCTCGACGACCGGCAACGCGATATGAGAGTCCACTGCGGTTCGCCCGTGTCCGGGGTAGTGCTTGGCGCAGGCCAGAGCGCCGGCCGACTGGCAGCCTTCGATCCACTGCCGGACGCAAGTGGCCACCTCATTCGGATCGTCGCCGAATGCCCGGGTCTGGACGATGGGGTTTTCCGGAAGCACGTCGAGATCCGCCACTGGTGCGAATATCCAGTTGATCCCCACCGCCCGGGCCTCCTGGGCCGTCACCGACGCGGCCCACCGCACCACGGTGGGATCGCCCAGCGACGCAAGGGCCATGGGCGGAGGGAATTCGGTGAGCCCCGAGATTTGCTGACCGGCGCCGCGTTCCAGGTCCGCCGCGAGCAGAAGCGGCCGGCCGGCACGTCGCAGAAGGTCGGCGGTAAGCTTGCGCACCGACTCCGCGGTACCGCCGAAGATGATGAATCCGCCCACACCGATCTCCAGCGAGTCAGCGATCCGGCCGGCTTCGTGGCCGAAGCCGCTTAGCGGCTGGGAGCGCAGTGCGGGCAGGATGAGTCGGGCGGGAGAGCGACTCGAGGAATCTGGAGTCATGCCGGAGTCACCGCCCCGAGAACCCGGGGCCCCCCGGCGCCCGTGGCGGCCGGGAGGTTACCGGGTTGGCCGTGCAGCGTGAGATAGCCGAGGAGAGCGAAGGCCACTGCCTCCTTGGCATCGCCTGCAAAGAACAGATCATCGAAGCGCCGGAGCGGGTGGCTCCCCTGACTGGTCAGATGACGGGAGAGGGCGTTCATAAGTATCGGATGATGGCAGCCTCCACCAGAGGCAACCACCTCAACCCCTTTTGGGGTCCATCGCCCAATTGCAGCCGCTACGGTGCGCGCCGTCAGCTCGACGGCAGTGGCAACAGCGTCGGCCCCCGGCAGGCGGCGGTAGAGAGCTGCGGCATACTCGTCGCCGAAACGCTCGCGGCCGGTGCTCTTCGGGGGCGACGCCGCAAAGAACGGATCTGCCAGTAAGTCCGATAGCACCGCCTCCTCGACCTTCCCTCGTGCGGCGATGCGGCCATCGCGATCGTAGCTGACGCTCCGGTCTGCCATGCGGGCGGTGGCGTCTATTAAGGCCACACCGGGGCCGGTATCGAACGCCAGCACGCCGGCATCCTGGGCTCTCCGTTCGACGTAGGTGAGGTTGGCCATGCCGCCGAGGTTGAGCAGAATCCGGGGTGAGTCGGCTGCGGCAAAGAGGAGCACGTCGGCCATCGGCACCAGCGGTGCACCCTGTCCGCCTGCAGCCACGTCGCGAGCTCGAAAACCGCTGACCACACGCACACCGAATCGCTCCGCGAGGACAGCCGGCTCGCCCAGCTGCCAGGAAACCACCGGCGGCTCGTGCCAGATGGTCTGTCCGGGAAACGCGATGAGGGAGAGGTCGGACGCGGGTACGCTGCTCTTTAGCAGCAGTGTCTGCACTGCCTCGGCCGCCCATTCAGCCAGCTGCACATGCAGCCGTGCCAGCGTCGCCGCACTGGCGCCATTCAGGGCGGATCGCAGCTGGGCTCGCTCGCTGTCGGTATAGGGGCGGGTGATAAAGTCGAGCAGGGTGGCGTGGGTCGGGCCTTCCAGCCGGACCAGCGCAGCGTCCATGCCGTCCAGGGAGGTGCCGGACATCAAGCCAACGGCGAGGGTGGGCCTTTCCGTCATCGTGAACGCACCGGCGGCGGATCACCCACTATTGGCCGAAGCCGGCCAGCGTGCTCGGCCAATAGCTGCTCGGCCTCCCGTCTCGCCACTCCCCGTCGAGCCATGACGATGGCCGTCTTCACGCTTCCCTCGGCGGCATCGATCACCTTCTGCGCGGCCTTTCGGTCCAGGCCAGTGGTTTCCATCACGATGCGCTGGCTGCGGTCAACCAACTTCTCGTTCCAGGCTCTGAGGTCCACCATGAGGTTGCCGTAGGTCTTGCCCAGGCGGATCATTGCGCCGGTGGTGAGAGTGTTGAGCACGAGCTTGGTGGCGGTGCCCGCCTTCATTCTGGTGGAGCCAGTGACAACCTCCGGCCCCACAAGTACGGTGATGAACACGTCGCACACGCCGGTCAGCTGGCGAGGAGGCTCCGAGCACGACAGGAAGACTGTCCGCCCACCCCGGGCGTGGGCCCGGGACAGCGCCGACTGCACGAAGGGTGTGGTCCCACTGGCCGCAATGCCTGCCACCACGTCGTTCAGGCCGACTCCAAGGTCGTCGATCGAGGAAGCGGCCGTGCCGACGTCGTCCTCGGCTCCTTCCACGGAGCGAACCAGCGCCGGCGGACCGCCGGCAATGATACCGACGACCATGTCCGGCGGAGTTCCAAAGGTGGGCGGACATTCCGTTGCATCAAGCACGCCCAGGCGTCCGCTGGTGCCAGCACCGACGTACACCAGACGTCCGCCCGCGCGGAACGCTGCTTCAATGAGGTCGATGGCCCTAGCAATGTCCACCCGGGCCCGTGCGACTGCGGCCGGCACCGTGGCGTCCTCGGCGCCGATCAGGTCGACGATCTCGAGCGCTGAGGCGGTATCGATAGTAGAGCTGCGGGGATTGCGCCGTTCCGTCAGGCGCGAGTCGACGTAGTCGTCAGCCACGCAAGCAGCGGATAGAAGTTCCGGGATTGGAGTCGGGCTAAATTAGGAGCACAGCGAGGTCTGAGGCAACTCTCCATCCAGTCGGGAGTCGATGTGCGCGCTTCCCCTACAGCCGTCCTGTTCGCCGCTTCCCTGCTCGCCTCCTGCGCCTCGCGCGCGCCGGTCGCCACCAGCCCCCAGCCGGGCGTGGCTGGTACCTGGCCCTACGCCGGCAAGTCGCGCGTGGTCAACGCCCCCTCGGCGATTGTGGTGTCGGGAAGTCCCATTGCCAGCGAGGTGGGCCGCGACATCCTACAGCGGGGAGGGAATGCCGTCGATGCCGCCGTGGCCGTGGGATTCGCGCTGGCAGTGGTGCATCCCGAAGCCGGGAACATCGGTGGCGGTGGGTTCATGATCATCCGAACGCGGGATGGTCAGGCACATGCCCTGGATTACCGGGAGACGGCTCCCGGACGGGCGAGCCGGGACATGTATCGCTCGGCCGGAGAGGATGCCAGCGTGACTGGCCATCTGTCCGCTGGCGTGCCTGGGGCGGTTGCGGGTCTCACCGAGGCCCATCGCCGGTTCGGACGGCTCTCCTTCTCCGAAGTGATCGAGCCCGCCGTTCATCTGGCGAACCAGGGTTTTGTGATCGACGAGTACCGCAGCCGATCGATCGCGGATGACAGCGCCCGCCTGACTCTCTTTCCTGCGTCCCGGACGACCTTCCTGCCAGCCGACCGGCCTCCCGTCCCCGGCTCCACCTTGCTCCAACCCGAGCTGGGAGCCACCCTCGAGGCGATTCGTGACAGCGGTGCGGCCGGCTTCTATCGGGGCTGGGTGGCAGACCTGATCGTGGCCGAGATGGAGCGCGGTGGAGGACTGATAAGCCGGGAGGATCTGGCAGCCTATCGCGCGATCTGGAGAGACCCGGTCGAAATCTCCTACCGTGGCTACACCATCTACTCGATGCCTCCGGCCTCCTCGGGGGGCGTGACGATGGGTGAGATCCTCAACATCATGGAAGGCTTTGCACCGCTGCCACCGTTCGGATCCGCGGCGCTGATGCATCGCGAAGCCGAGGCCATGCGCCGCGCTTTCATCGACCGTAACACCTATCTGGGCGACCCCGGCTTTGTGCGAAACCCAATCGAGCGGCTGCTGTCGAAGCCCTATGCCGAGGGACTGCGGCAGCAGATCGGCGAACAGGCCTCCGCCACTCCGGTCCCCGCAGCCCCGGTTCCCGGAGGCTCCTCGACCACCCATTACTCGGTCATCGATGCGGAAGGAAATGCGGTGAGCTGCACGACGACACTCAACAACAGTTATGGAAGCGCCGTCACCGTCACCGGCGCGGGCTTTCTACTCAACGATGAGATGGACGACTTTGCCACCAGCCCGGGGGAGCCGAACATGTACGGACTGGTGCAGGGAGAGGCTAACGCCATCGCACCCGGCAAGCGGATGCTTTCGGCCATGACGCCGAGCATTGTGCTGGATTCCACCAAGCAGCTCCACATGGTGGTTGGAACCCCCGGCGGACCGAGGATCATCACCATGGTCTATCATGTGATCTCGAACGTGATCGATCACCGCATGTCACTTCCCGAGGCGATCGCGGCTCCCCGCCTGCACCACCAGGGATTGCCGGACAGTCTCATGGTCGAGCAAGACGGGTTTGTGGCGGAGACGCTCGACAGCCTCCGCACGCGGGGTCATGGTGTGGCGGAACGAGGATGGTGGGGCGATGTCGAGGGGATCATCCGCACGCCTGCCGGCTGGCAGGGGGTCAGCGATCCCAGAAGAGGTGGAGGAGGCGCTGGGTATTAGCAAGCGTGAACAAAAGACCCTCCGATATCATCTCGGAGGGTCTCTCGTTTCTGCGTGCGGCGTCCCGCTTACTGCTCACCGCTCACGCTTTGCCTTCGGCATTTAGGTCGTGGCTCTGAAGGACTCATCCAGCACGATGGTAACCGAGGTGCCCTGCGGCAGGACCACATCCCGGTCCTTGGTCTCAACCGCCCGCTGAGCTCCGACCGCGCCGCCGATGACGCCACCGATGATGGCGCCCTTGGTGCTGCCGCCGATCACCTTACCCAGGATGGCACCTGCCGCGGCGCCTCCCGCCGGCTTGGCAATGTCACCGGCGCTGGTCTTCCGGCCTTCCAGCCGAGTGTCCACGTGCTGAATTGAGGCGGCGATGGGATAGGACTTCCCGCCGACGGTCAACGATGTGGGCTGCAGGGTGAGCGTGCCGGTGGTATCGCTCTTGTTCTCCGATTCCTTGATGGCAGTCACCTTCAAGGTCACCATCGATCCGGCAGGAATCACCACTCGTCCGGAACGGTCCTTCACATCGCTGGCAATCTTAGCGGTGACGGTGTCTCCCACCTTGTTCTTCTGAGACCGGATCTCAGCCGTGGTCGCTGCGGTCAGACTGGTGCCAGCCGCAAGACTGGCCGGGGTGGCGGCAGGCGCAGCCGGCGTCGGAGCCGGGGCACTCGGTGCCGGAGTGGGGGTCGACGGGGAAGCCGCCGGGCGGCTGGTCCGAGTTGTCGTCCGGCTCGGGCTGCTCGCCGGCGCCGGGGCGCTGGCGGTCGGCCGGTCGTTCAGCTCGGCGCTGGTGTCGACGGGGGCCAGTTGTAGATCACGACTCAGGCTGTCCGCCGCGGCCGTGTCGTCCTGTTCACCCCGCCCACAGGCCACGAGAGCCGCCAACGTGAGCGCTGCAATCATCGTTCTCGACATCTAACCCTCCTTAGTGTGACTTGCTCGGGCCGCGCGGCTCGGTGACATTCCAGTTGCATGCGCGAGCTGCGCTCACTTCTTCCGTATCTCAAGCCCTACCGCTGGGCCTACGTTCTTGGACTGACGCTGGTCGTCGTCTCCAACTTCTTTGCCACGCTGGGACCCCGGTTTCTGCAGCAAGGGATCGACGCGCTACGCGTGGGAGGAGACTTTCGCCAGGTGCAAACGGCGGTATTGCTCCTCCTTGCCGTGGCCTTCGCCGGTGGTGTCGCGCGGTACGGAATGCGCCAACTGCTCAACAGCGGCAGTCGCCGGGTTGAGACCGACCTGCGAGACCAGCTCTACCTCCATCTGCAACGGATGGCGGCGGAATTCTACGACCGCTACCCCACCGGCGATGTGATGGCCCGCACAACCAACGATCTGCTGGCCGTCCGCATGGTCGCTGGACCGGCGCTGATGTATCTGGTGGATACTACCATCCGGGCCCTCCTGGTTGTACCCACCATGGTCACGATCAGCCCCCGGCTCACCCTGCTCGCCCTGCTTCCGCTGCTCGGCCTGCCGATCGCGATGGTCTCGCTGGGCCACTTGATCCACGTGCGTTCCCAAGCTATCCAGGCTCAGTTCAGCACACTGACCAGTCACGCCCACGAAAACCTGACCGGTGTCCGGGTGGTGCGGGCCTACCGGCAGGAGCGGGCCGAGATCGGGCACTTCCGGGACCTGAGCGAAGTCTATCTGGAGCGGAACCTGGGTCTGGCAAGAGTACAGGGGGCGTTCTATCCCCTGCTGACCCTGTTCGGCGGTACCAGCGGTCTGGTCGTCCTGTACATCGGCGGTCGCCTGGTCATGGCAGGGTCTGTCACGGTCGGAGAGTTCGTGGCGTTCGGTGTGTATCTCGCGATGCTGGTCTGGCCGATGATCGCCCTGGGGTGGGCAGTCAACCTGGTGCAGCGAGGTGCCGCCTCGATGGGGCGGATCAACGAGCTGTTCCACCAGCCCCCCGCCATCACCGGTGCGGCGGTCCCAGTCTCACTCCCTCCGGCTACCCGCTCCAG
>DASRIN010000357.1:0-3703 GCA_035649975.1 Gemmatimonadales bacterium | reverse complement strand
CCGGCCTCCCTTGGCCGGCGTCAGCTCCTTGTCTAAGACGTTCACTAGGAAGATGTTTCAACTCGTCGGGGGCGTAGCTCAGCTGGTAGAGCAAGGGACTTTTAATCCCTAGGTCGTGGGTTCGAGTCCCACCGCCCTCATTCAATAGACGCAACCCACCCGAGAAGTAACCCACCCGCAGCACTCCAAGACACCACTACGGCGTGATGCTCGCGATTGCGTCAGGCGCGATTGTCCACTCGCACGCCAACCAGTCACCGATATCCACCTCGACAAACCGTTCGGCGATCAGGCGACAACGCGAGCCATCATCGCCGATGATTGTTGACGGTTGCTCCTTGTCCCGCACCATCTTGATGGCGTAGCCAGGCTGGGCTCCAGAACTGCCCGTGACGAGGCCAGGGGCCACGAAGACTTGGTCGGCCCGCGGAGAACATGAGCAAACCAGGAGCACAGTAAGTAACAGCAGTGAGGTGGGCAGGCAGCCTCCAAGAGCGCTGTACTTCTGGAGACGGATCGAGCCGCCGCGATTGCACCGCTGGCGCGGAACCAACGGCGGGATACAGTAGTGGTGTGCAACAACGCGTCGGAGCTTTTCTCGCCCCCGCAGTCTTCCTGCTGTTCCTCATCCTTCCCCTGGAAGGACTCTCGCCTCAGGCGCACCGTCTTGCAGCGGTACTGGCTGCTGTCGTAGTCCTCTGGGTAACCGAGGCGCTGCCACTCCCGGTCACGGCGTTACTGGGCGCTTCGGCGTGCGTCGTGCTTCAGGTCGCTCCCGCCAAGGATGTCTTCGCCCCGTTCGCCGACCCGCTGATGTTCCTGTTCATCGGCGCCTTCATCCTGGCACGCGCCATCTTCCTCCACGGGCTCGACCGCCGAGTGGCGTACGCCGTGCTGTCACTGCCCTGGGTTGGAGCGCGGCCCAGCCGAATCCTGCTCGCCTTCGGCGCCGTCACCGCATTCATTTCCTGGTGGATTTCCAACACCGCCACCACAGCCATGATGTTCGGGATCGGCCTGTCCATCCTGGCGGCCATGCGCGGGTCTCAATCCCAGTCCATCGATCCACGCTATCCGACGGCGCTCATGCTGATGACCTCGTTCGCCGCCTCGATCGGAGGGCTGGCGACGCCAGTCGGCACGCCGCCCAATTTGATCGGGATCAGCTTCATCCGCTCTCAGCTCGGGGTGGATGTCAGCTTCCTGCAATGGATGCTGATCGGCGTTCCTGCCGTTCTGCTGCTGTTCGGGATTCTGTATGCCTTTCTGAATGCGGTGGCGCCGGCCGGGGTGCGGGAGCTGCCCGCCGGGGCCGAGTCGATCCGCCGGGAGCGGGAACTCCTGGGACCCTGGACCCGAGGCCAGCGTTCAGTCGCGATTGCGTTTGTGGTGACCGTTGCTCTGTGGGTGATCCCGGGAGTTGTGGCCGTAGCTGCTGGTGAAACGAGCCCGGCCTACCGGACCCTTACCCAACGCCTGCCGGAGGGAGTCGCCGCGTTGCTCGGAGCCATGCTGCTCTTCGTTCTGCCCGGTGATGATGGGCCGGCGATCTCCTGGAAGGAGGCGGTGCAGATCGACTGGGGCGTGGTGCTGCTCTATGGCGGAGGTTTCGCTCTGGGCGTGCTCTCGTTTCAGACCGGGCTCGCCGAGGCAATCGGCCGGGGAATGACTGGCTTGCTGCCGATCGAGGGGAGCTTCGGTCTGCTGACAGCATCCATCATCGTCGCGGTTGCCCTCTCGGAGACGACCTCCAACACCGCGTCGGCAAACATGATAGTCCCCGTTGTCATATCCATCGCCCGGGCGGCGGGGCTGGACCCGTTCGAGCCGGCGCTCGGCGCCACCATGGCCGCAAGCCTGGGGTTCATGCTGCCGGTATCCACGCCGTGTAACGCCATAGTCTATGGCTCGGGATTAGTCCCGCTGGGGCGAATGATTCGATACGGGTTTGTGTTGGATGTGGCGGGAATAGTGGTGATTCTGAGCTTGGTCAGACTGCTGGGGCCATTGTTGCGGTAGAATCTGTCACGCCCCAACATCCCGTCCTGACCCGGCCGATGGGAACCCGCTTACGTTTATAGTGTAGGATGGCCGGACGAAGCTCCGCCTCGTCCGGCCGGCTGAAATTCGTCACGATGATGGGAGAACTGACGTGAACCAGGAGAACAGAGGAACCCGCTCCGCCGTTGCCGGCGCGCAGCAGACCGAAGTGGCCGTCCTGGCCGGCGGCTGCTTTTGGGGGGTGGAGGAGATTCTGCGCGAGGTGCCAGGGGTGATCGACACCGACGTTGGCTACACCGGTGGCTGGGTGAAAGATCCGACCTACGAGGACACCCACGACAGCAAGTCGGGGCACGCCGAAGCGATCCGGGTAACCTTCGACCCGTCGGTGCTCAGCTACGAAGACCTGCTGGAGAAGTGGTTCTTCCGCCTTCACGATCCGACCACGCTCAACCGGCAGGGGAACGACATCGGGACCCAATACCGCTCGGCGATCTTTCCCCAGACCCCGGAGCAGAAGCGAATTGCGGAACAGGTCAAGGCTCGGGTCGAGGCCTCCGGCAAGTGGAAGCGGCCGGTTACGACAAGCATCGAGCCCGCCACCACCTGGTACAGCGCCGAGAACTACCACCAGGACTACCTGCGCAAGCATCCCGGCGGATACTCCTGCCACTTCCTGCGCGACTAGCGCAGATGGGTGCGGGCACGCAGGACATCTTCGGGCGAGCTGAGAACGCCGAGCCGGCAGTGCCGGGAACCTACGGCCAGGCGCCTCAGGGATTCCGCCTTCCGGAGCAAACCCGCCTCGGGCCGGTTCGTCTCCAGGTGGCCGATCTCCCTCGCTCGCTCGACTTCTATGAGGAGGTGCTCGGGCTCAGGACGTTGGAGCGAGAGCCCGGCCGGGCGGTGCTGGTTGCCCAGGCCAATGACCGACCCTTGATCGAGCTCCGGGCCCGCCCCGGCGCGCGAGCGGTGCCCCGCCGAGGAGCGCTGGGCCTCTACCACTTCGCTATTCTGCTGCCTGACCGCCCTTCGCTGGGCCGCTTTCTGAGACACTTGGGAGAGGCCGGCGCACGCGCCGGTGCGTCCGATCATCTGGTCAGCGAGTCTTTGTATCTCCAGGATCCCGACAATCTCGGCATCGAAGTTTACGCCGACCGGCCGCGAGGCAGCTGGCGACGGGTCGGCCGCGAGCTCATGATGGCCACCGATCCGCTGGATACTGCCGGACTCCTCCAGGACGCAGGAGAGCAACAGTGGGCAGGGATGCCTGCCGGTACCGCCATGGGTCATGTCCATCTCCATGTCGGAGACCTCGAGCGCGCCGCGAGGTTCTACTCCGAGGGGCTTGGCTTCGATCGGATGGTTTGGCGCTATCCGGGCGCGCTGTTTCTTGCGGCTGGAGGGTATCATCATCATCTGGGTACTAACACCTGGGCAGGACCGGGTGCTGCGGCCCCGGCTGAGGAAGATGCCCGGCTGCTGGATTGGACCATCGAGCTGCCCGATGAGGCGAGCCTGGTGGCAGCCCGGGACAGCTTGAAGGGAGCCGGCTTCTCGGCTCGGCTCACCCAAAGACAGGCAGAACCTCCGGAGCTCGTCGCTCTGGATCCGTGGGGGACTCAGGTCCGCCTTCTGTCTGCGGCTTGATTCGATTGTTGAACGGAAGGATCGCGCGGCGGCGATGCTGCGCCAGTGCGGC
>DASRIN010000356.1:0-6009 GCA_035649975.1 Gemmatimonadales bacterium | reverse complement strand
CGCTTCCCTCCGCCGACTGGACCAGCACGGCGAGAGACAAAGCCGGATCGTCGAGTGCCGTTTCTTCGGCGGCATGGCGATCGAGGACACGGCGGAGGCTCTCGGGATCTCTCCCGCCACCGTCAAGCGGGGCTGGGCGATGGCCCAGGCCTGGCTGTACCGGGACCTCAGACGAGCACTCGAGGATTCACAGTGATCGGGGTGCTGGGTTCGTTGACCGACCGCGAGCGGGGCGGCCGGGATGAGGCGGAGCAGTTGTACGACCAGGCTCGGTCCCTGCCCCACGGGGCCAGGTCCGCGTTCCTCGACGACGCCTGCCGGGGGGACGTCGAGCTGCGAGCGGAGCTCGTCTCGCTCCTCGAGCATGCGGAGGCCGCGGAGGAGTTCTTCGCGCGCCTGGCCGAGGTCGTCGTCGGGCCCTCCTCCTGGACCACACGAGAAGGTCAAGAGAGTGGAGACGAGGGGGCCCGCGAGCCGGCCCCGCCATGTCCGCCGCCTGAGCTCCCCCCGGGCCACACGGTTGGCCACTACCGGATTGTGGCCCGCCTCGGCGCAGGCGGGATGGGAACCGTCTACCGGGCCTACGACACCCGCTTGCACCGCGACGTGGCGCTCAAGTTTCTCCCGGCTCACCTGAGCTCCGCTCAGGATGCGGAGGAACGGCTGTTGGTGGAAGCCCGGGCGGCGGCGGCGCTCGAGCATCCGAACATCTGTGGGGTTCATGAGATCGGAGAGACCGCCGAGGGACAGCCGTTCATCGCCATGGCGTGCTACGAGGGGGAGACCCTGAAGGAGCGGCTCCGCCAGGGGCCGCTGCTGGTGGCGAAGGCCGTGGGAGTGGCGGGGCAGATTGCTCGCGGCTTGGCTGTCGCTCACGCGCGCGGGATCATTCATCGGGACGTGAAACCCGGAAACGTGATGCTCACGCCCGATGGCACGGTGAAGCTGCTCGACTTCGGTCTCGCCAAAGTAGCCGACGTGAGTCTGACCGCGCCCGGCCTCACGCCCGGCACCGTGGCGTATATGTCGCCGGAGCAGGCGCGGGGCGATTCGCTGGATCACCGGACGGACCTCTGGAGTCTGGGGGTGGTGCTCTACGAGATGCTCACGGGCGTGCGCCCGTTCCGGGGTGGGAACGACCGGGCGGTCATCCAGGCGATCCTGCATGACCAGCCGGAGCCTCTCCGGAGGAGAGTGGGCGGTCCGCCTGAGTCGCTCGAGCCAATCGTCGATCGCCTGCTTCGAAAGGAACCGGACGCCCGCTACGGGAGTGCGGCGGAGTTCCTGACCGACCTAGTCCATGCCAATTCCGCACCGGTCGAGACCGCTCCTGCACTGAGTGTGGACGAGCCACCGAGCCCTCCTCACGGCACCAACGGACTTGGGCCGGCGGTCACCGCTACTCCACTAGTCAGGGCATTGCGGCCCGGCTTCCTGCGTCGCCGGAGAGTTATAGCCCTGGCCCTCTCCATCATGGGGCTTGCGGCGGTCGGCCTGACGATCCGGAGTTTCACTCCACCTCGCCTACCCACCTCACCCGCGGCCATCGCCGTCCTGCCCTTCGCCTACCGAGGCAGCCCCAAGTTCAGCTACCTGCGAGAGGGCCTGGTGGATCTGCTGAGCACCAAGCTCGAGGGCGCCCCCGGGCTCCGCCCCGTAGACTCGCGGACTTTGCTCAAGTTCGCGAGCCGGGAGGGCGACATCACCGATCCCCAGCGCGGTGCGCTGCTCGCACGGCGTTTCGGCGCCGGGCTCTTCGTGCTCGGCAGCGTTACCGAGGCCCATGGCCGGCTCGGCGTCAGTGCCACGATCTACGATGCCGGGGGGCGGCCGCGGAACTCTTTCGAAGCGATGGCTCGCGGGGAGGAGGAAATCTTCGACTTGGCCGACCGCCTTGCACGGCAGATTCTCGCGGAGGCGCAGGATGAGCCAGACCAGTTCGCCCGGGTTGCCGGCCAGACCACCACGTCGCTCCCCGCCCTGAAGGCGTACCTCGAGGGTGCACGCGAGCTGCGGGCTGGGCGCCCGACCATAGCGGAAGAGGACTTTCGCCGAGCGGTCCAGCTCGACACCTCCTTCGCCCTCGCCTACTACTGGCTGGCCGGTCTCACCGGGGATACAGCGATGGTGGATCGCGCGTTGCGCCACAGTGACCGGCTGGGCGAGCACCACCGCGCGCTCCTTCGGGCCCTGGCCGCTTCCATGCGAGGGGATCACACAGGAGCCAACCAGCAATATCGCCAGATCGTGGCATTGCACCCCGATGACGTCGAGGCCTGGCACGGGCTTGCCTGGCTCACGCAGGAGAAAGGCCCTCTGATGGGAGGGGCCTGGGTAGATGCGCGTGAGCCGTACGAGCGGGTGCTTGCGCTGGATCCGGGAAACGTATCGGCGCTCTTCTCGCTCTCTACCATTGCAGCCAGAGAGGGGCGGCTGACCGATCTCGACTCGTTGACCGCTCGACAACTTCAGCTCGTCCAGAATTACCACTGGGCGAGTATCGCGCGGGGCCAACGCGCGGTTGCCCGGGGAGATACGGCCGGGGAGGCCCGCTTCGTGGCGGAGTTGCGGAAGCGACCCGACGCATGGGCGCACGAGGGCGCTGCAATCGTGACCTGGACGACGGGCAATCTCACGGCTGGGCGCCGCTTGTGGGGCCTCATCACGGAGCCCTCTCGCTCGGTGGGGTACCGGGTCAAGGCGCATGTGGTGCTCGCGAAGATCGAGCTCACCAACGGCCGGTGGAATGCCGCGAGCGCCGAGCTCGAGGCGCTCGGGGCCCTGGACCGGGGCGCGGCGCTGGAGCACCGCGCGTGCTATGCATTGACGCGGTTCCGGGAGGCACCCCGCTCTGAGCTGATGGCGCTCCGGGATTCACTGCGGCGCTGGGACCCGTCGTCGGCGCGCACGGAGGGGGACGGGTTGTTCCCGGTCCATCGCGGGCTGCACCGTTACCTCAGGCTCTACCTGCTGGGACTGCTGAGCGCCCGGCTGCGCGACGAGCCCGCCGCGCGGCGCTATGTGGCCGAGCTCGAGCGGGTGGACCGGTCGTCGCCCCGTGGCCGCTTCGCGGCCGACAAGGCTCAGGCCATCCGCAGCGAGCTCGCGTGGATCCGCGGCCGGCGGGAGGAGGCGCTGACGCTCTTGGAAGGGGCGCAATTCTGGACCACCAGTTCCGGGCTGGACGGGGGGGGCTCAGAGTTCGCGGCCAACTTCCACGAGCGGTTCGCCCGCCCCGAGCTACTCTACGAACTCGGCCGGGAGGACGAGGCGCTCCCGTGGTACCGGAGCTTCACGTACGATCTCCTGTACACCGGACCGGCCGAGCTGCGACTGGGCCAGATCTACGAGCACAAGGGCGACCAGCGGCGTGCGATCGAGCACTACTCCCGCTTCGTCGAGCTCTGGCGGGAGTCCGATCCGGAGCTCCAGCCGATGGTCCGCCAAGCACAGCAGGCGCTCGCGCGACTCCGCTGATCCCCTGCACCACCGTCGTGGACTTGAGAAGCGGCGGCTTGAGCATTTGCAGGAGAGACATCAGAGAACGTAGAGCCTCGCGACTCCCTAGAGTTACGAGACCTCCGCCTTCCTACTAAGGCTCCGAGAGATGGCAAATTCCCGTGTGGTCCGGGGAACGCGTTTGACTCGAGGAGTTTCCCCAAGTCGACAGACCACCCTAGCGGTGGCATCGGTGCTTGTGCTGCTCCTGGCCCGACCACCATCGGCTATCGCGCAGGAAGCAGCGCCGACCGGCAGCATCGGTGGGAGGGTAGTGGACGAGCAGGGCGCACCGATAGCCGGCGCCCAGGTGTTCCTCATCCGCCCGGCGATCGCGACCGCCACCCGCACGGGCGGCGGCTATCTGCTCTCCCGCGTTCCGGTTGGACGTCAGGTCCTCCGTGCCCGCATGCTCGGATTCCGGCCGGACTCGGCCAGCGTGACAGTCACCGCAGGGCAGCAGGCGACCCAGGATTTCACCCTCCGGCGGGACCCACTCCAACTCCAGACCCTGGTGGTCACCGGGACGCAGTCGCCCAGGATGAACCTCGACGCCAGTGTCGCCGTCACGACGCTCGCTGCGACCGAGATCGAGCAAGCCGTGCCGCGGAGCACCACCGAGATGCTACGCTACGTCCCCGGCTTCACCCGGGTCGAAAGCTCGGGTGGGGAAGTCAACGAGAATATCAGCATCCGCGGCGTCCTCGGGGTGGAGTACGTGGCCTTCCTGGAGGATGGGCTACCTGTCTTCCCCACGATGGAAGCCTTCTTCATGAATCCCGACAACCTGTTTCGCTTCGACGCCAACATCGAGCGGATGGAAGTGGTGCGGGGCGGTAGCTCGCCCCTTTACGGCTCGAACACCCCGGGCGCCATCGTCAACTTCATCAACAAGTCCGGCGCAGACGTGCTCGCCGGCACCATGCGCGCCACCGGTGGTACCCAAGGCCTCGCCCGGTACGACCTCAACATGAACGGACCGTTGGGCAGGGACTGGCGCTTCAACGTGGGGGGGTTCTATCGCTACGACCACGGGGTACGCAATCCCGGCTTCCCCGGTATCCGCGGCGGCCAGCTCAAGGGCAGCGTCACCCGCTTGCTGCGCAATGGGTATCTCCGGTTCTCGGTCAAGCATATAGACGATCGCAACCAGTTCATCTTTCCCCTGCCCTTCGCCGATCCTTCCCACCCGGACTACGTCTCCGGGTTCGGCAATTACGGCTCCTTCAGCACGCCGGAGGGCGTGGGTCTCCAAATCCCCACGCCCGCTGGTGATCTGACTCTACCGCTTGATAACGGCCTCAAGACCAAGGCGACCTGGTTCACCGCCGACGTGGGGTTCGACCTGGCGAATGACTGGCACCTGCAGAACACCACGCAGGTCATGCACAATGATCAGGAGTTCAACGCGCTCTTCGCCTTCAACGCGGTCGCTGCGCCGGACTACGTAACGGGACCAACTTCACAAGGTCTGCTGGGCTTTCCGGCAGGAACGACGTTCCAGTACTTCTTCACCAACCACCTCGACGCCACCGGAGCTCCGCTCCCCTTCGATACCCCTAACGGCCTGGTAGCACCCGCTGGCGAGTGGCACGTGCAGAAGCCCATCTCCGCGGTGCAGAATCAACTCTCCCTCCGAAAGCGGTTTGGACGACATTTGCTGTCCATCGGCGGATACCTGGCCCACTATACCGAGGACAATCACTGGTTCTTCACCGACATCCTGACCGATGTGCGGGACAACCCGCGCTTCCTGGACCTGGTCGTCACCCCTCCGAGCGAAACCCCGGTCCACATCACCCGGAACGGGTTCCGGAGCTTCCTCCCGTTCTCCGTCAATGGGACCGGCCAGACCACGATCGCGTCGGGGGTGGTGGGCGGCGAGCTCCGGCTCACGGCTCGCCTGCGGGCCGACCTGGGGCTGAGGGTTGAACACAATACCTACGTGCAGACCTCGGAGAACACCTCGCTCTTCGATCTGGACGGCGATCCGACGACGCTCTTCGACCTCGAGACCTTCGGCAACCATACCTTCCGCCACTTCAGCCTGAACCTCACCGACTGGTCGGCCTCGGTGGGACTCAACTTCCGGATCAACGACAAGATGTCGGTGTACGGATTGGGCTCGCGGGGCCATAAGATGCCGGCGCTCGACGAGTTGGTAGCCGCTTCGACGCAGGAGCAAGTCGACCTGTTCGAGGGTCGTGAGGTGCGGGCCGCCGAGCTGGGGGTCAAGTACGCGGCCGGACGGGTCGCGGCGACGCTGAACGGCTTCTTTACCCAGCTCAGGAACATCACCGGCCAGGGTGTGATTGTGGATACGGTCACGGGAGCCACCACGTGGGAGATCACTTTGGATCCGGAAAATCGCTCCTATGGCACCGAGATCGAGGCGTTCATCTCGCCGGTGGACGGACTTCAGCTGCTGGGCACTGGCACCATTCTCGAAGCCGAGCTTGGCCCCGGCATAGACAGCCTGGTCGGCGAGCGGCTCCCCCTGGCGCCGACCAC
>DASRIN010000355.1:0-2783 GCA_035649975.1 Gemmatimonadales bacterium | reverse complement strand
CAGTTGCGCTTCGTGCAGTCGCGGTTGCTGAATCAGCAGACTGTCATAGGAGAGCAGGGCTTCGTCGTAGCGCGCGGCCCAGGCCATTACCCGAGCCTGAATTATTCGAATGTCCGGATCCGCCGGGTCGCCCGCCCGAGCGCGCCCGATCAGCACCAGGGAGGAATCGAGCTTCCCTTCCCAGGAAAGAAGCACGCCCAGGCGGAGATTCGCCCGCACATTGTGGGGGTCCTGAGCCAGAGCGCGAAGGTAGGCCGCCCGGGCAGCATCGTACCGGCCCTCGAGCCAGGCCTGATCCGCGGCTTGGGTTTGCTGAGCTGCCAACCCGGTCACTACGAAGAGCCCGATCACAGCCGCGATGAGCAAACCGCGTCTCCAGAGGCCTGGGCGCGTTTTGCACGGAGCCCTCGTCGACGCTCCGGACTGAGTCGTCTCCCGGTATTGCAATACGGTATCAGTCAAAGACTTGCTGCCAGGAACGGAGCCCAGGGGTAGGGAACGGAAGTTGCCCCGCAAGTTTGAAGCCCACCAACCCCCCTACTGCGGTCGAACGTCGTTCTCTTGGAGATACTTCCGGCATGGCGCCTGTCGTTCCGCTGGAGCCATTGAGAAATGCTGTACTGGCACTGGGCGGTGCGGTGCTGCTCCTGGCGACCTTCCTCCTGCTCCAGCGCAGCCTCGCACTGCTCGCTAGGAACCGCGCCGCGCGCCGTGAGCCCGCACTCACTCGAGCGATCTACGACGCGCTGCAGAGCTCGCCGGCGGACCCGCGCCGCCTTCCTCGGCTCAGTCGATTCGACCGCAAGCTGGTCCGTTCCATCCTCCTCGACCTGGCACTTGACCTTCGCGGCGAAACTGCCGACGCCATTGCCAATCTCTACCGCCAGCTTGGCTTTCTTCGGCGCGATCTCCGCCGGATGAAATCCTGGCGCGCTACGACCCGGGCCAACACCGCCGCGGACCTCGGTCTCACTCATGCCGCCGAAGCCACTGCCGCCTTGCTCCAGGCTATGGACGATGATGATGTGCGAGTTCGCCAGGCGGCGGTCTGGGCGGTGGGCCAGGTGGGAACGGCGGCCACCTTGAAGGGTGTGGTCCGCCTGCTGGGAGACTGCAATCTCATCGTCGCCCACCGGGCCCAGGAGGTGCTCGCCGAGCGGGGGCGCGAGGTTGCAGATGCGATCCTCACCTACGCCGAGACGACATCGAATCGTCCTGGCCGTCTGGCCGCCATCGCGTTGATCGGCTGGCTCCGCCTGACCAACGGCGCCCGCCTGCTCCACAGCTTCGTGACTGATCTGGACCCGGAGATCAGGGTCAAGAGCGTAAAGGCCGCCGCCGCTATCGGCGATCCGACATTCCTGGAGCCGTTTCACCTCCGCCTCGAGGATTCCAGCTGGCCGGTTCGCTGTCAGGCCGCCAAGGGACTCAGTCTCTTCGGAAGCCCGGAGAGTGTCCCGCGGCTCACCGCTGCATTGCGGGATGCGCAGTGGTGGGTGCGCTTCTATGCCGCTATTGCCTTGGCTGAGGTCGGTCCCGCCGGTGTCGAGGCCCTCAGCGCTGCCCTGCAGGATCCCCAGCCGGCAGTGCGTGACATGGCTCGCTATCTCCTCGAGCGGGGGGAGGCGGTTCCCGCGCTGCCATGATGCGGACGTATCTCGAGAACGCGCTCGGCTGGTACACCAGCTTCATTCTGGTCTTTTTCTTTGCGATCAACTCGTACTACCTGGTGCTTACCCTGGCCGGGTTCTGGCGGACTCTAAAGGTCTTTAAGGAGGTGCGCCGTCCCGACCAGCGGCGGTTGCTGCGCTCCCCGCTGACTCCGCCGGTGTCGGTTCTGGCTCCGGCCTTCAATGAAGAGGCCAACGTAGTCGAGAACGTGCGATCGCTGCTCATGCTGGATTACCCGCTCTACGAGGTCATCCTGGTCAATGATGGCTCCCGAGACCGGACCCTGGGCCGCCTGATCGACGCCTTCGATCTGCGAAAGAGCGGTCGAACCTTCGAGCAGGCCCTTCCCAATAGGCCGATCCGCGGAGTCTATGAATCTCCCACTTATCCCAACCTGGTCGTGGTGGACAAAGTAAACGGCGGCAAGGCCGACGCCCTGAACGCCGGGCTCAATCTCAGCCTCTACCCCATCTTCTGCGCGATAGATGCCGACTCCATTCTGGAGCCGGACGCTCTGCTTCGGCTGGTGCGGCCCTTCGTTGACGCGCCCGGAGTCACCATCGCTGCCGGTGGAGTGGTGCGGGTGGCCAATGGATGCGGCATCCATGGCGGCCGGGTGCACCAGGTCCGGCTTCCCCGACCGCCGCTGCCGCTCATCCAGATCGTCGAATACCTCCGCGCCTTCCTGTTCGGACGGATGGGATGGAGTGCTGGGAACTCACTCCTCGTCATCTCCGGAGCGTTCGGGCTGTTCGACAAAAGGGCCGCCATTCAAGCGGGCGGCTACGCCACCGATACGGTGGGCGAGGACATGGAGCTGGTGGTGCGAATGCACCGAAACCGGCGTGAGCGGCGCCTCCCCTATCGCATAGGGTTCGTGCCCGATCCGATCTGCTGGACCGAGGTGCCCGAGAAATTCCGCACCCTGCGGCGGCAGCGCACCCGCTGGCAGCGAGGCCTGATCGATACCCTCCTGCGCCATCGTGGCATGATGGGGCGACCTCGCTACGGAAATGTCGGGATGATTGCGTTGCCGGGGTTCCTGGTCTTCGAGATGGTGAGCCCACTGGTGGAAATGTCCGGTTACCTCCTGCTGCCCCTGCTGTGGTGGT
>DASRIN010000354.1:0-3440 GCA_035649975.1 Gemmatimonadales bacterium | reverse complement strand
AGCGCTGGCCCGCGCATCCCGACATCGAGGCGACAACGTTGCTGGCCGTCATGTCGAGGTCCGCGTCAGGCATCACGATCAAGTGATTCTTGGCGCCGCCGAGGGCCAGCACCCGCTTGAGCGTGGCGGTGCCGCGCCGGTAGACGATCTTGGCCACCTTAGTGGAGCCAACGAAGCTGATCGCCTGGATCCCGGGATGGTCGCAGATCGCCTCGACCGCTTCCCTGCCTCCGTGGACGATCTGCAGCACCCCCTCGGGCAGCCCTGCCTCGCGCAGCAGCTCGGCGATCCGGCCGGCGCTGAGCGGCACCAGCTCGGAGGGCTTGAGCACGAGGCAGTTGCCCAGCGCGATCGCGTTGGGGATGGACCAGTTGGGCACCATGTTAGGGAAGTTGAATGGCGTGATGGCCGCGACCACCCCCAGGGGGAAGCGCTCGATCCGGCACTCCACCCCGCGGCTCACCTCGAGCACCTCCCCAGGGACGATCTGCGGCAGCGAGCAGCCGAACTCCGTCAATTCCGCGGCCTTGAGCACTTCGGCGCGGGCCTCGCTCGCGATTTTCCCGTTCTCCTCGGTGATCAGCGCCGCCAGCTCGTCCAGATGCGCCTCGAGCATCGCCTTGTAGCGGTAGAAGACCTGCACCCGTTCCTTGATCGGCGTGCTGGACCAGCCGGGGAACGCCGCCCGGGCGCTCTTGACGGCGCGGTCCACCTCCAGGTGGGTGGAGAGCGGAACTCGGGAGATTACACTGCCCTCGCTCGGATTGTACACGTCGAGTGTGGGGAGCCGGTCTTCGACGAACGATCCGTTCAGGTAGTTGGCGACAGCGGGGTATTTCATGCCTCCTCCGGGAAGCGGCGGAGCCGGCGGCGGAGCGGCGTGGGTGACGACTAAGGGTGTACCGGAAGCTACGGTGGCGCGCATGGGGGTGCAATTCATCGCTTGTCAGTCCCGCCCGAGGGGCGGATCGACCCCATGCGAGTGCTATCTCCTAGGCTCGAGCCGAAGGCCACCTTACTTCACTCGCCCAAATGTCAGATTTTGTCGTACCGTTGGCGGAGAACACGAAACCGCCGCCGAGCTCGAGTCCCGGCGGCGGCTCAGTCGATGAAACAGCCGGCCTACTCACGGGACACGACGGTCGCCACGGTGCTGTCGCCATGGGCCTCGAACTTGCCTCGCAGCGTCACCCATTGGTGCTCGTTGTCCGGATCGTCTGTGGTGAAACCCCGAGCCCGGATCTCGAACTCTCCTGATACCCGTTCGGCCTCCGCCTCCGCAATCGTCACCCATCCTGACTCTCCGTGGAACCAGCCCAGCGGCCGCTCCGGCGATCCCGCTGCAAAGTAGGCCTCGAAGGTCCCGATCGGATAGCGACCCGTCTCCGGCACCCGGTCGCCTCGCACCGACAGAAGAAGGGCGCCCGCTGCGCGGGTGGCCCCCAGCGATATGGTGACTCTGGGATGTCCGGCGACCTCCGCAGGCACCACCCCGTAGCGGGCCTCGTCGCCGGCGACATTCATGGTGATCGCCCCGGTGGCGCCGAGGGTGAATCGGGGACCGTGGTTCACCGGGAAAGCGAGCGCGATCGAGGTTAGGGTCGCGATGAAGAGCTGGGCGTACATGATGACCTCCTGGGAAATCGGTGTATCTACACCTATTTTTCCAGCAAAGAGCCGGCTGGGAGCCGGTGCGAATTTTTGGCTGCTTGGAGAGCCACGAGTCGTCTGAGCAGCTCCTGTTGTGACTCCAGAATCCAACGCTGAAGGGGCGAGGTATCGGCTGGCATCGCGAGCTCCTTTCGCAGATGTGACGCACTGGAGACCGGGGCCGTAGTTCATACCCCCCGCTCCGCGGTAACTATGGCGGCTGAGAGATCGGCCAGGAGACGGTCCGCGCGTCCATGACCGAGCTCGCCAGTAACATGGGCCTGCGCCCGTCGCCAAAGCGGCAGCGCCTTGGCCAGCCGTTCCTCCGCGGCAGCCGTCAACCTCACCTCACGTACGCGCGCGTCCTCTCCTGCCTCGACGCGAACCAAACCCTCGCGCTCGAGCAACTCGACGTTGCGTTTAAGGGTTGTTCTGTCCATAACAGCCTGCTCGGCGAGGTCGGTGATGCGGATTGGCCCCTGGGCCCGAATAAGCATCAGGAGAGAGAACTGGGTCGATCTGAGCCCAGAGGCGCGCAGGAACTCGTCATACATCTGGGTAACGGCACGAGCCGCCTTGCGGAGGTTGAAGCAAGTACATCTCAGCACGGCGCTCTGGATGTCTTCGGGTCTGGGAGCGTGCGTTGGATTCATGGAAAGGAGTATATACACCTATTGTGGCCTTGTCAAGATGGGACGCTCGGGGAGGGGAGTTTGGAGCAGCCACCGCTCTAACCGTCTGAATTCCAGCAACTTGCTACCCTTTACGCACGAGCTCGTGTCACCCGATGCTAGAGTTTGCTGGGTTTCATGCTCGACTTTGCCGTACTTTACTCACTCAAACGTCGGAGTGTGCCGGCCGCGTGGGATGCTGGTTGGCAGCCTCGTCAAACTCCTGGTGGACCAAAGAGTTTCTTCCCGGGCAGGTGATGTCGATTTCCGGTACCCCCGAACGACGCATGAGTAGAGCAGGCCACCCGGGCCGCTCCCAACCATAGAGGAGGTCCCATGCGGGTCATGGTGCTGGTGAAGGCGACCAAGGAGTCGGAAGCGGAGTCGAATCCCCTCGAGATGGAAGGGGCCGAGGAAATGTTCGAGCAGATGGGGCGGTTCAACGAGGAGCTGATCAAGGCGGGGATCCTGCTCGTCGGTGACGGGCTCAAGCCGAGCAAGTTCGGGAAGCGGATCCACTTCAATGGGGCCAAGCGGTCGGTGACCGACGGCCCCTTCACCGAGACGAAGGAGCTGGTGGCAGGGTTCTGGATCTGGCAGGTCCGGTCGATGGAGGAGGCCATCGAGTGGGCCAAGCGGTGCCCCAACCCGATGCCGGGTCCGAGCGACCTCGAGATCCGCCCGATCTGGGAGCCGGAGGACTTCCGCCCCGAGATCGCGGCGGGGGTGAACGAGCTGCGCGCCAAGATTGCGAAGAACACCAAATAGGACGGAGCCCCCGATGCACGTGGAGCGGCGCCCGGAAGCTCGTGTCGATTTTGATCGGTCCCGTTCGACGTGTTAATGAGGCCCTGAAAGGTGCAGCAACCGATACGAACCCGAATCCAGGGAGAACAATGCGTTTCATGGTCATGGTGATGGCAACGAAGGAAACCGAAGCGGGGGTTCCGCCGACGCCCGAAGAGTTTGCCGCGATGCAGAAGTACAACGCCGAGCTCGCGAAGGCGGGTGTCCTCCTCGCCGCCGAGGGGCTCGCCGCTACCTCGAAGGGTGCGCGCGTGAAGTTCAGCGGCGACAAGCGCACGGTGATTGATGGTCCGTTCACCGAGACGAAAGAGC
>DASRIN010000353.1:0-3760 GCA_035649975.1 Gemmatimonadales bacterium | reverse complement strand
GTGCAGCTCGGCGCGCTGACAAAACGCGGCGCCGGTGGCGGGGTGCGCCGGAGGCCGGGAGAGCTGCTCGCAGGCTTGCGACGCCTGGTCTGCGGCATCGGGCCACTCGCCGTGCAGCTGCAGCAGCTCCGAGCGGTGGATCAGGCAGATGCCGCGGTAGGGTACCAGGTCGGGCTGCTCCGTGCACCAGCGCTCCAGCGCACCGGTCCATTCCTGAGCCCGGCGGAGATCGAAGGTCTCGTGGCAGGCATCGATGACGGAGCAGTACACGTCGCCCATGATCACCGGGGATACCTCGCCTGCGTTCACCGCGACCATCGCCTCGTCCAGCAGCGCCATCCCCCGGGGGATCTGGCCCAAGCGGACCAGGGCCCTTCCCTGGTTCAGCCGTCCCAGGGTCATGAGGTCGGGATCGCCGAACCGCTCTCCGATACTGGCAGCCTCACCCGCCAGAGCGCAGCTGGTCTGGAGGTCGCCCTCCCGGGCGGCTTTCAGTGAGCCGGGCAGGAGCACGTAGCCCTGCTCGACACAGTCGAGCCCGCACTGGTCCAGCAGTCGGCGAGCCCGGGCCACCCACGCTCCGCTTGGCGCGATCTTGCCCTCGAAGTGGAGCCGGACTGCGAGCCAGACGGCGGCCCGCGCCGCGCGAGGGGCATCGTCCCGGGCGAGAAGCTGCTGATGCAGTCGAGTCAGCAGCTCCCCGCTTTCGGCGTCATTGCCAATCAGCCGGGCGGCGATGCCGAGACGCTCGAGATCGTCGGGATCCAGGGGCGCTTCCCGATCGGCGGCCGACAGCGCTCGGTAGGCTTCGCTCCACATCCGCCGCTCGAACGACACCCTGCCGCGCTCGAGCGCGGTTGCCCGGCCCGCGCCGACTCCCCTGGTTTCCTCGACCGTTTTGCTCATTGTTGCAAGTCTAATCAGACGTTTCCCAGGACGGATTGGTTACACGCTTACCCACTTACGCGCTTACCTGCTTACCCCCTTACCGCTCACCGCTTACCGCTCACCGCTCACCCCCTTCAATGAAGGAGATCCAACCCCTCGGAACGCGAGCGCACCGACCGCGACCCCGAGAACGACTGAGGCACCGAGCAGCCCGAAGCCGGCAGCGACCTGCTGCTCGACGAGATAGAAGTTGCACAACCGCACTGGTGCCACGATGTACAGCCAACCCACCACAGCCCACATCGGCAGCACGTTCGCGATCACGAACCCTCGACCGATGGCGCCGAGACGATCCCAGCTGAGCGCAAGAGGGACTCCCACCATAAGAGGCAGAGTGACGAACTTGGTCAGCTCCATGGCGGGTGACGCGAGCGCCAGGTCCAGCGCCCGCGGCACCATCCACCAGGAGCTTGCAATCAAGGCCAGCAACATCCCCGAAACCCCACCCCGGTTCCAGGCGTCGATCCGCAGCTTCCATTCAGGCCCAAGACCGGTAACGGCAACCGCGCCGGCCACGGCAAGCAGCGGGATCTGGACCAGCATGTGTGTGGCCATGACTCGCTCAAGTGCCTCGCGCATGCCTGGGAGCGCGAGCACGCCGACCAACAGGGCTCCAGCCAGCAGCGCTCTCATCGGGCTGGCGCCTTAGCGGCGAGGTTTCGAGTCGAAGCCATATCTGCCAAGGCTCGATCCACCTGGTCCGGCGCCGCGTCCGGATCGAGCACCCGCGCCAGTCGCCCCTCGGCATCAACCAGATGGACCGCTGCATTGTGCTGAAAGTCTCCGCCGGGGGCGGGAATCACCACGATCCCGAAGGTGCGGAGGAGCAAGCCGAGGTCCCGCATCTCGCGCACCCGGGCGAAGCGCCACCCCCGTCCGTCCGCTCGATATAGTGAGGCGTACTCGCGGAGGCGATCCGGGGTGTCGCGAGGATCGAAGCTGACGCTGATGAGCTGGAGCCGGCCGTCGCCCGCACTGCTCCGCGACCACTCGGCTCGGTCGAGCCTCTCAAATCCCTGACTCGCAAGAGGGCAAACCGAGCGGCACCCAGTGTACATGAAACTCACGGCGACCGGCCGGCCGTGATATGCGGCGAGATCAAACGGGCGGCCGTCTTGATCCTCGAGCGCGACCTTGGGCAGGGCCCTGGGCGCGCGCTCTACGGCGTTTCGGCGCGCCTGTTCGCTGGTGAAGACCCGAAACGTGTCGGTGCCAAGCGCGAGCAGCCCGCCACCGCCCGCACCGATTATCAGCGAAGTGGCCGCTGTCCTGAGCCACGAAGCCAGCGGCTCACGCACGCAATGACCGGACCCGGCTAAGGAAGCGGGTGACAAACACGAGGACGGCCACTACGGCGACAAAGCCGAACAACGTCCCCAACCGGTCGAGCCCCGTCCATGGAGCCAGGTGGACGGCCCAGCGGCGGGGGATGCTCATCGCTCCCGACGCGAGGAACACGATGGCGAAGGCCATCCCGCCGCCGACGTAGGCCCACAAGGCGGCCCGGTCGAGCGCGCTTTCGGCGGAGCCCCTGAACGCCAGGTAGTACATGAAGCCGAAGAGCATCGCGACTACGCCGAGCAGCAGATAGATGTGGAAGTGTCCGGGGACCCAGAGCGTGTTGTGCATGACCCGGTTGATCGCGATCGTCCCGTCCACGATGGCCGGGATGACCCCGACGCTCCATCCCATGATCGAGACGAACAGCAACGCGGCCGTCATGTTCCATTTCATGCCGGAACGGTAGACGTTGGCGAGGGTGGCGATCGCAGTCACCACGAGCACGGGGAGCCCGCTGGTGTAAGACAGGATCTGCCCCATCACGTTCGCCCACCTCGGATTGGCGTAGTCCATGAAGAGGTGGTGGGGATAGACCGCCAGCACCATCAGCATGGTGGCGGTCCAGGCGAGCAGAAACGGCCGGCTCGCCTTCCACGGTCTGCCGGTGAAGGTCGGCAGAATCTCGTACACGCCGATCACCGCCATGTAGATCGTGGAGTTGATGAACACGTGGCCGAAGAAGTAGATCAGATTCTTCGCCAGCAGGGCGTTCACCTGAAAGCCGGGAGCCAACGTGTTTACCAGGGACATGGTGAGGATCACCGCCCCGACGGCGATGGCTGGAATGTTGATGATCGTCACCACCGTGCTCGCGACGACCGCGGGCGGCGGCGGCTCCGCAGCGCTCTTCCCGAACGCCTGAGGCCATCCCAGCGCCCGTCCCAGGCTGCCATACCTGCGTATGATGGCTCGTCCGGTATCGAGGTAGAGCAGCAGGAAGCCCACTCCCACCAAGAGCACGCCGACGAGGTATGCTGCCGTCGCCCCGGGGCCCCAAGCGCCCTGGCCATGCGCGGGAAGAGGGAAGAGAAAGGTCCAAGCCGCTGCGAATCCGCCTAAGAAGATCCCCCCGAGCACCAGCACCACGCCCGCCAGGAAGAACACCAGGTTGGCGAGCAGTATACCCCGGCTCAGCGAGACGTACTTGGAGAGGAAGTACCACATCACGCCCGCGCCGCCGAGCCCGGAGATCGCCACCATGCCGATGCCGTGTGCCGTGAGGAGCTGGTAGAAGCGGGTCGGTGGGATGGTGATGAAACCGGCCTGTGAGGCGCGCATGAGCAGGCCGAAGACCATCAGCAGCGCAAGCACGACCGCCGTGATTCCCATGTAAATGGTCACCAATCCCATGCCCCGCGCCGCGGTGCCCCTTGTAGTCATGCTGCCCTCCTACCGCGCGGGGGTGACGACGAGCTGCGAGGACATCGTGTGATGTCCCAGCCCGCAGTACTCGAGGCAGAGGATCCGGTAG
>DASRIN010000352.1:0-6732 GCA_035649975.1 Gemmatimonadales bacterium | reverse complement strand
GGTAGCGGGTTGCTGATCCGCACCGGGAAAGCCTCAGGCATTCGGCTGGATGTAGTTCGCCATATCTACCTTATAGATCAGGAGACCGAAGGGATCTGGAGCGTGGGAATCGGGTTTACGT
The DNA here is from genome assembly GCA_035649975.1 of Gemmatimonadales bacterium. Classification (GTDB taxonomy): domain Bacteria; phylum Gemmatimonadota; class Gemmatimonadetes; order Gemmatimonadales; family GWC2-71-9; genus CAVVWJ01. The sequence goes on along the minus strand of DASRIN010000352.1, from coordinate 6,611 downwards.
CTTTGCCCGCGGTCAGGCGTTGAGGCGGTCAGGCCGTCCTACCTCAGAGCGGCAGCAGCAGCGCCATGCGAGCGGTGACCGCTTCCGGCGCCGCCAGCCTGGCGCAGGTAGAGCATCGCAGGCGGCACCGGCGGCCGTGTTTACGGTACTTGGATTCGATCGCCTGACCGGTAGGACAGAGATCGTTGTCGTGGTAGACATTGCGGTCGCGTTGACGGATCGAGTGCCAGGGGGAGATCAGTGTCATGGACTGAATGTAACCCTCGCAGCTCTCCCGCGAGGTGACACCGCACACCTCAACCACTCTCAGCCGAGGCACCTGATGCGCGCTCGCCTGCTTCACCTAGGCCTTGCTCCCGCGTTCGTCAGCTCCGTGTTGGGTTGCACCAGCTGGTCCCGGCTGTCAGACAGCCAGCCCGTGCCCTCGCGTGGCACGGTTCAGGTCTGGAGCCAGGGGCAGGAGATTCTGCTCCGCGACCCGCGCACCGTAGGTGACTCTCTCGTAGGCCGGGCACCAGACCCTGACACTACTCGGTATGCGGTGGCCCTGTCGGCCATCGACTCCCTTCGGACCCAGACGATAGACATCGGTAAGGCGTTGATCGTGGGGACAGGTGTTACAATTGCCTTTACCTTGTTGTACGCCTATGCCGCTGCCCCACGAGGGGATTAGTATGTCGAGGCTTTTCGCAACACCGGTCCTACTCATAGTGCTCGCGACCTGGCATCTCGCTACCAACGTCGCGGCGCAGGGCTCCCCCACACCGGTTTCCGATGCGGTGCGCTCCGCCGCCGATCGCGCGGCGAACAACTTTATCGCCGCGGCTGAGGAGATGCCCGCCGACAAGTACCGATTCAAGCCGACCGCTGCGCAGATGAGCTTCGGCGACGTGATCGGGCACATGAGCGCCGGAAACGATGCGCTCTGCTCCAGCATCGGCGGAGTGGCGCCGCCCAAGCGCTCCGTGGTGGCCGCCGGAGCCGAGAAGGAGAAGCTCGTCGCCCGGCTCCGCGAGACCTTTCAGTTCTGCAGGTCGGCGTTGGCCAAGGTGAACGACTCGAGGCTGGCCGATAAGGTGCCGTACTTCGGGGACCAGGAGCTATCCCGGGCCCAGGTCATGGTGGCGGCAGCCGAGGAGTGGGCCGGACACTACAGCCAGATCGCCGTATATCTCCGGCTCAACGGCCTGCTGCCGCCCACCGCGAAGCGCTGACCTCCTACCGCGAGCCGTTCACTTCACAGCGTCACCCGCGGTCGTACTCGTCGTGGCGGCGCCACCAGAACCCCGTCTCGTTACGCCCTAGAGGCGCCCGGTCTAGCCATTGGTACGTGCTCCACACCACGTCCAACCCCCGCGCGTAGGCCGAGTAGGTGTGGTAGACGACGCCGTCCTCCAACGCGAATGCGCTCATACCCGGCCGCTCGCGGGTGTACGTGGCCAGATCGGTTCCGGTCATCGCGGCGACCTGGTCGACCACCCCCTGCCCGTCCTCCGACTGCCACTCTCGGGCCGTCTTCCCCGCGAGTGCGTCACGCATAGGCGGCTCCCGCCGGTAGTTGTACTCGATGCCGCCCTCACGCTGTTGCTGGGGCGTGAAGTAGGCGTTGAAGTCCGGGTTGAAGTCTCCGCCCAGCGCGGATGCCCAGGGAAAGCTCCACCCCATCCGCCGCTTGTAGGCCTGCAGCTTCGCCAGCGGAGCCCGCGACACCGCCCACAGCATGACGTCGTGGTTAGCCAGGTGCACTACGGAGCCGTTAAAGCCGTCCGCGATCGCCGAGCAGGCGGGACAGCCTGCCGTGTAATCGGGCCCGAACATGAAGTGGTAGATCAGGAGCTGCGAGCGCCCCCGGAAGAGGTCGACCAGCGAGGCGCTCCCCTCATCGGTGTCGAAGCGGTACTCCTTGTCGATCCGGACCCAGGGCAGCTCCATCCGCTGCCGCGCCAGCTCGTCGCTGCGATGAGTCAGCTCCTTCTCGGCCTGGAGCAGCTCCAGCCGGGCCGCGAGCCACTGCTCCCGGCTTCCGGTCGGGTGTGAGGCCATCGTAGCCTGGCCTTTGGTCTGCGTGGTCATGGTGTTGCCTCCATTTGATAACGTCTCACATTGCCGGCGTGAGGCCGGGAATTGACGAAGGAGCGACGAGGATCAGAATGCCCAGTCCGACGATCGCGAGCGACAGAGGCACGTCCACCGCCGCTCTCGGCGGCAGCAACTTCTGGGCAACGATGAGAGTGCCGATCAGGGCCATCCAGGTGACGCTCATGACACCCAGGGCGACCAACATCAGCATCAGTCCGATGCTGGAGCCGACACAGTAGAGCCCGAACCCGAATCCCGATCGGATGCTGTCACGGCAGCGCTGGCGGCAGCTCTGCTTGAGCGGGGTGAGCTCGTAGATGCCGGCTGCAATCACCAGCGCGCCGGCAACCCAAGTCCCATGGGGCTGGTACAGCGCAAATACCGCAATGCCTACCACCGCCCAGATGGCGAGATACGAGCCCAGGAATGGCAGCACCGCGCCTACCGAGCCATCCGCGTGCGCGCGTCGCAAGACGGCCGGAGCCGCGCCGGGCAGCATCATCGCCGCCATCATCGGCACCCACAGGGCGATGAAGGATCCAAAGGAGCCGAGCTGGGTGCCGACGCCCATGTCCATCCCGTTCATCTGCTGGAGCGTGACGGCCCAGGCTGCGGCGGCGAGCCCGAGTGTTGTGGCCCAGGTGAGCCCGGCCCTCAGGGATCTGGAATCATCGCGAACGGCCGAATCCTGACTCATACGTGACCTCTTGTATCCGATCTCGTCTCTGATGATATTCTACCATATGGTTGAACGTTTGTCCATGCCACCAGCCGGCGCACGCCAGCTCGACCGGGTCTACGGGGCAATTGCCGATCCCACCCGCCGAACCATATTGGGCATGCTGGTGGGAGGCGAGGTCACCGTGGGCATGCTGGCGGACCGATTCCCCATTTCCTTTAATGGAGTCTCCAAGCACGTGAAGGTGCTGGAGCAAGCGGGTCTGGTGCGGCGAAGGGTGAGCGGCCGGGAGCATTGGCTCCGGCTGCGCCCTGCCCCGCTCGGCGACGCGTCTCACTGGCTGGAGCACTACCGGGAATTCTGGGAGGGCCGGCTCGATGCCCTGGAGAAGTTTCTGCTGGAGTCAGAGGACCGCCCGGTGAGAGGCCGGCGACCAGGCCGGAGACGCGAGCGGTGACCGGGGCCGCGCCTGCCGGCGAGACCCTCTTGGTACGGCGCTTCATCCCGGTGCCGAGGGAGCGGGTGTTCGCCGCCTGGCTGGATGGGGCGAGCCTGGCGCGGTGGATGCGGCCGACCGGGATAACGGATGCGAGGGTGGAGGTGGATCCCCGGGTCGGCGGCAAGTTCAGGATCGTGATGCTTCAGGGGCGGGAGGAGTTCGAGCACAGCGGCGAGTACTTGCTCATCGAGCCGCCGGCTCGGCTGGCGTTCACCTGGATCTCACAGGCTACCGATCACCGGTCCACCGAAGTCACCATCGATTTTATAGAGCGCCAAGGCGGGACCGAGCTGGTCCTCACTCACCGGCGGCTGCCCAACACCCAGGTCGAGTCGCACCGGGGTGGCTGGACCGACGCTCTCCGAGAGCTGCAGGACAAACTCCAGGGTTCAGCTCCGCGAGATCACTAACGGCTTCTGCGAGAGAGGTTGGAATAGAGCATCTCCACGAACTGGTCCCCGTTGAAGAACCCCTTCCCCCAGATCGCATCGAGCTCGGCCGTGGGCTTGGCCGCGATCACCTGCTGAAGACTCGCTCCTCTGGTAACGTGGGGCAGCACTGCTGCCCGGGCAGCCGAGAGCATGTCGCGGTAGGCCTTGAGCGCTGCCCGGTCGCCCACCGCCCCGTGGCCCGGAATCACCTTGGTGTCGGGACCGATCATCTTAAGCACCCGGTCCGCCGCCGCGATCATGCCGTCCACCGAGCCGCCCGACGCGACGTCGATGTACGGATACCTGCCATTGAAGAAGGTGTCGCCCATGTGCACCACGTTCCCCGTGCGGAAGTGCACCACGGCATCTCCGTCGGTGTGCGCATTGCGGACGTGAAAGGCGCGAATCTCCTGGCCGTCGAGATGAAAGCTCACGGCGTCGGTGAAGGTCACCACCGGAAGCGCGCCGGCCGGGGAGGGCGGCACCTTCTCCTTGAACATCTGGAGGAACTGCTCGGTGCTCATCCGCTTGCGCACGTTCTCATGGGCCACCACGATCGCCCCTGCCCCGCGCATGTTCTCGTTGCCGCCGGTGTGGTCCCCGTGCCAATGGGTATTGAGAACAAACCGAACCGGTAGGGGGGTGAGGGCCTTCACTGCGGCAAGCACTTTCGGGGTGAGCGGCGCGAACTGGTCGTCCACCAGAATGACCCCGCTGTCTCCGATGGCGACTCCGATGTTGCCGCCCGCCCCGGCCAGCACGTAGGCCCGGTCGGCCACCCGAATGGAGCGGACCTGCACCGTGTCGAAGCTCGGGTCCTGGGCGCGCGCCGGCGCGACGATGAGCGGAAGGGCGAGCGCCGAAAGTCGGCGGCAAGAGAGAAGCGTCCGGAGGTCCATTCTGATCTCCCAGTTGTTTCGATCTGACACCTAGAGTTCAGCTATGCGTACCGGCGGTACACCCGCGCCGAGAGAGCCCATGCGCTCAGCCAGCGAGATCAAACGTATCGCCAGACGGGCTGGTCTGTCCTACCTCGCGATGGCCATCTCGGCTGCACTTCTGTAAGCACCGTCCGGGTACCATACTCCAGGGGCCGTTCACGAGTTTCACCCTGAGGGAGACTTACGATGGCCCGCACCATCTCGCGGCGCAGCTTTCTGCAGAGCAGCATCGCGACTGCCGCCTTCGCCGCGCTGCCGCGGCTCCCTACCTCGAAGAGCCGGCCTCCCAACATCCTCTTCATTCTCGCAGACGACCTCGGCTATGGCGACCTGAGCTGCTACGGCCGGCCGGACTATCGCACCCCTCAGCTCGACCGGCTCGCCCGGGAGGGACTCCGTTTCACCAGCAATTACACCGCAGCCGCGGTCTGCACTCCGACCCGAGTCAGCCTCATGACCGGGCGCTATCCGGCTCGCCTTCCCATCGGCCTGGTCGAGCCGCTCCGCTACGGTGACGAGAGCGTGGGACTGCCGCCGGAGCATCCCACGCCGGCCTCGCTGCTCAAGCGGGCGGGCTACGACACCGCGCTGATCGGCAAGTGGCATTTGGGCTATCTCCCGGAACACGGCCCCATCGGGCACGGCTTCGACGAGTTTTATGGGATTCTGAGCGGCGGGGTGGACTACTTCAGCCACCGGGAGCCCTCCGGCAAACTGGATCTCCACGAAGGAAACGTCACCGTCAGTCAGGCCGGGTACATGACCGATCTCCTTACCGATCGCGCACTCCAGTACATCCGCCGGCGTCACGAGGCTCCGTTCTACCTGGCCCTGCACTACACGGCTCCTCACTGGCCCTGGGAGGGTCCCGGCGACACCGCCGCCAGCCGGCGATATCGCACGGTAGCCGACACGGTGAAGGATCGCTTCGTGAATGGCTACGCCGACGGTGGGTCACTCAAGATTTTCACGGCCATGGTGCAGCGGTTGGACCAGGGGGTCGGCCGCCTGCTCGCCGCGCTCGAGGATGCCGCTCTGGCGCGGGACACCTTTGTGGTGTTCACCAGTGACAACGGCGGCGAGCGCTACTCCTACAACTGGCCCACCAGCGATTACAAGGGGTCTCTGCACGAAGGCGGTATCCGGGTGCCGGCCATCGTGCGCTGGCCGGGAAGAGTGCCGGTCGGACGGGTCACCGATCAAACCGTCATCACCATGGACTGGACCGCGACCATGCTGGCGCTCGGCGGGGCCCAGGCGGATCCCCGCTATCCACTGGACGGAGTCGACTTGCTGCCGCTCTGCCAGGCGCGGCCGGTTCACTTCGATCGCACGCTCTTCTGGCGCACCCTGGAAGCGGAGGCAGCGCGGGAGGGAGCCTGGAAGTACCTGAGGACCGAGAAGGAGGAGCTGCTGTTCGATATCCCCAACGACACCGGTGAGCGAGCCGACCTCGCCCCTTACCAGCCCGAGAAGCTGGCGCAGTTGCGGGAGCGGTTCCGGCAGTGGAATGCCGGGATGCTGCCGCGTCCGCATCCAGCCGGAGTCGCTAACTGACAGTCCTCCACTTCCACAACCGTTCGTCATGCTCGGATTATTGGTATCGGTAGCCCTCGGGCTGCTCACAATCTCACCGGCTGATACGATCTCCCACCCTCGCGACCTGGTGAGGGCGGCCCTCCGTGCCACCGAGCAAGGCCAGGCCGACAGCCTGTCGCGTGTGTGGGAGCTGCGGGTGCGCCGGGACAGCTCCGACCGCACCGCCCGGTTCGGTCTCGCTACGCTGGCTCGGCTGCGCTACGACTATCAAACGGCGGAGCAGCTCTATCGCAGCATCCAACGCGACTCCGCCAACCCGGATCAGCTGGCGGCATATGCCCAACTGGGCCTGGCCCAGGGCTTCGATGCCCAGGGCCTGAGCGCCCAGGCCACGACGGAACTGATTCTGGCGCGCGCCGCCGGCCGGGCGGTCCGCGACTCGA
>DASRIN010000351.1:0-4493 GCA_035649975.1 Gemmatimonadales bacterium | reverse complement strand
TACCCCTTTCTGGGCGCCGTCTACCCGGTAGTGGCCTTGGCGGCCGGAAACCCGGGAGAGGTTCCCGGATGGTGGGTGCTCAGGTGGCCGATCTGCATCTCACTCATTGCCTGTCTGGTTCTCTGGATTCTATTCGGGTTTTTCCTCCGCGATCCCGATCGGCGCGCGTTCGCAACCCTCATGGGTGTGACGGTGTTTGCCTGCTACGGCTATGTCGTGATGGCGATGCGTGATCTACCATCGGTCGCAGGTTATGCCGACAGCGCATTGCCCCTGCTGATTCTAGTTGGGTATCTGACAGCTGTTACATACCTAGTTTTTCGACTCCAGCCCAACCTGCGCCCCCTCCGCAGATTCCTGAACACATTCACCGCGATTTTGGTCGGCTGGAACTGCCTGGGGCTTCTGCGCCAGACCTTCAACACCAATGACTTGCAGGCGCAGGCGAAGCAGCCCTCCAGCAGCGCTGTACCAAAGACCTCACCGCCTCCTGGTGGTCCAGACATCTACCTGATTGTGCTGGACAAATACACTGGGAGCCGGTCGCTCAAGAGCAATTTCGAGTTCGACAACAGCGAATTCGAAGCATTTCTCACCAGCAGGGGTTTCGTTCTGCCTAAGGCAGCACAAGCCAACTATATCTACACCATTCTCTCGCTGGCCACTCTGCTCAACTACCGGTACCTGGACGACCTTTCATCCCAGCGCCACGCGCAGGGTCGAAACAAAAACCGCCTCAACCATCTGATTGAGGACAGCGCGGTATGGCGATTCCTGAAGGCTCGGAACTATCGGTTCATCTTTTTCCCGACCGGCTTTCCATTTACTGCAGGTAACCGATTCGCGGATCTGCAGCTGCCCCATCCGCGGCAGATCCCCAGCGAATTCGAGATTGTATGGCGTTGGACCACCTTGCTCGACCCGGCACTTGCCTGGCTCTGCCCCCGAGCCAACTGCGCTCGTACCCCGATGCCGTTTGCGAACGACCCGAAACATCTGGAGTGGCAATTTGATCAGTTGACGCAGCTTCCGAAGCTGTCAAGACCGACTCAGCCGCTCTTCGTCTTCGCTCACCTCACAGTGCCCCACGAGCCGTACGTATTCCGGGCGGACTGCGAGCCTCGACCGCCGATGGGCGCGTCATTCGGGATAGTGCAGGATGACTCTCCAGAGAAGCAAGCCTACACTGCGCAAATCAGCTGTCTCAATCGCAGGCTCCGGAGTGTGGTGGATCACCTGCTCAAGGATTCGCCGCGATCTCCCATCATCTTGTTGCAGAGCGACCACGGCCATGGCCGTATGCCTCTGCACATCCCGGATCTAGAGTTGGTGACCCCTGATCGAATCGCCGAGCGTATGGATATTTTCGCAGCGTATTACTTGCCGGGTGCCAGTAAAGAGATCATTTACGATTCCATTACGCCGGTCAACGTGTTCCGAACAGTGTTCCGTCAATACTTCCAGAGTGACCTCGCGCCTTTGCCTGATGTAAGCTACTGGTCGCCTTGGTCGAACATATTCCAGCTCACGAAAGTAAGTCACGCCCATCGCGGGACCGAATAGTATTTCGGATGCGGCCTCGGTTCTCATGCCACAGAGTACAGGTGGCTGCCGGCCGGCCGGAAGCGTCAGGCTTGTCGTGGCGGGTTCCGCAGTGATGGAAGCTGGTGGACGGAGAATGCCGGCAAGCTAGGGAGCTCTGGTAGGAGGCACACCAGTCTCCGACGATAAACTACTGGAGCCCGAACCGGCCCCGCCGGTCGCCCAGGACACTCCTAGCCTAAGCCTATGCTTCCGGCTGAATACCGCACAATGCACGAGGTTGAGCTGAGCCACTGGTGGTTCCGTGGCCGTAGGCGTGTGCTCCTCGATCTCCTCCGGCAGGCCATGGCTTCAGAAGGTGATTTGCTTCGCGTTCTCGACTATGGCTGCGGTACCGGGGGAAATACTCAGGCCTACGGCGCGCTCGCAACCGTCATCGGCGTTGAGGTCGACCATGCCGCGATCAAACTCGCTCAGCAGCGTGGGGGGGCCCTCTACTGCTGCGCGAACGGGACCCAGCTTCCGTTCGGTTCCGGTTCCTTCGACTTGGTTGTTGCATCAGACGTGCTCGAACACGTGGAGAACGATATCGCAGCAGCGTCGGAAATTGCTCGAGTCTTAAAGCCCGGTGGTGTGGCCATCGTCACCGTTCCGGCACACCAGTGGCTCTTCTCCGAGCACGATGTCGCGCTCCTCCACTTTCGACGCTACAGCAAGGTCGCGCTTCGGAACCTGTTGCAGCGCAGTGGCTTTACGATCCGCCGCCTGTCCTATTGGAACATGCTGCTCTTCCCGGCAATCGCTCTCCACCGACTAATCAAGAAGCCGCGTGCCCTTCACCCAGTACACTCCGACACTCGACCCGCCTCTTGGATGGTCAATGAGGCACTCTCGCTCCTGCTGACAGCCGAGGCAGCGATCGTCCGACGTATGCCACTCCCCTGGGGAGTATCATTGCTGACCGTGGCCGAGCGACTGTGAGCTGCGCCTGGCACAGGGCTCCAGACGCCGCTCACTGGAGTCGGCCGGCATCAACGAAGGAGTTCGGGAACGGCGAAATAATACCGCCAACGAATCACAGTACCACACTGCCCAGTCACTTTCCCGCGCTAATTCGTGGGCGAGCGCAGTCTGACGCTCCAGCAACATCACTGAGATGTCGTGATTCCGGATGAGCTCGCGCCAGCCCGGGCTCAAACGTCTGATCTGGATGTACTCACGAAAGATGTTTTCTCCGAAGAAGTCCGTCCCTCCATCGATGAAGATCTGTTGCTCCGGCCAGGCATAGAGCACATACCCGCCCCAAGCCAGGGGGGTAAACACGTGCCCCTCAAGACCAGCACTCCGAGCTTTCGAGACGGCGTTGACCGGGAAGACCGTGGGGTCGAACTCATCCCGAATCAGCTGCAGCGAGCCGAGCTGGCCGTGATTCAGGGCCACTACACCCAGTAGCAGCAGGACCGGGGCAACCCAAGGCAGCGTGCGTGTTCTATCAACAGTGCGACTGAACCGTTCGCGCACTTCAGGAAATACAGGTAAAGTCCGCCACGCCGGGCTCACCTCAAGCGCGATCAGCGGCAGTGCCATGAGCCCGAAGAGCGGAATATTTCGAACCGAAATCAAACCAAAGGCGGTGCTGACAAGAATGATCAACAGCCGAGGGAGCGTGGGACGTTGTCGATGCAGGGCCAACGTGCTGAATGCTACGAGCAGAACGGCGAGAAATAACTTGCCGTCGGGATCGTGAAAGTTGGGGGAAACGAATTCGGCCGTGTTATCCCGCAGAAAGGGCTGGCCGAAAAAATCGAACAGGTGGCGGTGCAGCTTCAGCCCATAGGGATTGAGGAATGTCACAACCACCGCCACTGCCAACATTGCCAGGTACTGCTTGGCTCTGGCTCCCCATCTCCCTGGGTCGTCACTCAGAAACAGCTCGCCCAGGCTGCCTAGGAGATACAGCCCGATGAGGATGAATCCGTAGAGGAACCCGCCATGCAGGTTCGCCCAAAAGGCAAACAGCACGGCGCACGCCAAGAGCGACTTCCTTTTCGGCTCCTCGAGCAACCCCAGCAAGATGACCACTGCCAGAAAGCTGAACAGATGTGGCCGTGCCATCCAATGAGGTACGCCGAGTGTTACCGCGAGGCCCACCGTCAAGCACGCCAGCAAAGGATCCACTCCTCGTCGTAAGAGAAACCGAGCCAGCAAGGAGTAGGTCAGCGCCACGAGGAGCCCGGCGAGGATAGCTACAGCCGGCAAGCCACCCAGCCGGTGGACCAGGGCATAGACCAGTTGGCTCCCGTACTCAAATCCGACGAACGGAGCCCCCGGCCGGGTGAAGGAGAATGGATCGGCTCGGATCAGCCCGGCATGCTGGAGCATGTAATGGCCATGTCGCAAGTGGCGGGCGAGGTCTCCGTCGGAGTTCAAAACGGGGTTTTGCAGCAAGGTCGGCACAGCGAGAGCAAGTAGTCCAAAGAAGATTGCGACGATGGATGGGGGGCCCACCAACGCGGTCGAAGGAAAATTCATCCGGAAAAAATGGCCCTTCTCTTGCCCTGCCACGGTCCGGTTCATTGGGGTTCCGGCTCCCTAAAAGGCTAATTTCTTAAATGACAACGTGTTGGCAAACGGTAGCTCCCCTGCGTGTAGCAGGAGCGCACCGAGCATGATGGGAGTTCCATCCAACAGGGGCGGCTGGGCGCCCCTGGGGGCGTCGCTGTACGGCGCTGACGAAATGCTGGCGCTAGCGGCGGCGCGGCAAGAGTGGTATATCATTGGCTGCCCCTCTTTTTCCACAAACGCTTCAACCGCACCTGGCCTCGCACTCCGGCCTGGCGGAACCGGGACCGCGCTGAGGGACTGGCGGTCGGATGGAATTTGGGCTATATCATGGCGGTCCGAAAACTTGGTCCACACCCCAGACAGTCGATTCCGTGGAACCACACCTC
>DASRIN010000350.1:0-2365 GCA_035649975.1 Gemmatimonadales bacterium | reverse complement strand
GGGCGCGTTAGCACGAGGGGAGGAGACCGGGGATTTGGGTATTGGAGCTGCAATCGGTATGGACACCCCGGGCTCCGACCGTCGAGTGCTACAGCGCCCGGAGGAGCCCACGCCAGTCGCCAAATCCCGAAGGCCGTTGATCAAATGGATTCACTGCAGAGCGAGATCGTCTTCCTGTTCGATGTCGACAACACCCTGCTCGACAACGACCGGGTCATTGCGGACCTCCGCCGGTACTTGATGAGTGAAATCGGTGCCGCGTCGACCGAGCACTACTTCAGGATCTTCGAGCAGCTGCGGTCCGAGCTGGGCTACGCCGACTACCTCGGGGCTCTGCAACGGTACCGGCTCATTTATCCCCGCGATCCCTGCCTGCTCGCAGTCTCCTCTTACTTGGTGAACTATCCCTTTGCCAACCGGCTGTATCCCGGCTCGCTCGACGTGCTGGAGCGGTTCGCGGCGTATGGCCCGACCGTAATCCTGACCGACGGGGACGTCGTGTTCCAGCCTCGCAAGATCGAGCGATCCGGACTCGAAGCCGCAGTGGAGGGGAGGATCCTGGTGTATATACATAAGGAAAGGGAGCTGGACGACGTCGCCGCCCGTTTTCCAGCGGGGCACTACGTCCTGGTGGACGACAAGCTCCACCTCCTGGCCGCGGTGAAGGAAGCCTGGGGATCGCGGGTCACCACTGTCTTCGTGCGCCAGGGCCACTATGCCCACGACCCGGAGATTCTCGCCCGCAATCCGCCGGCCGACCTCAGCATCGATCGGATTGGCGATCTTCTCGAGTACGACCCACCCACATTGCTCGGCGCGGCCAGTGCGGCCACGGCGAGTGAAGGGAAGCCGGCATGACCAACCCAACGAAACGACTCCATGATCTGGGTCAGAGCCTCTGGCTCGATAACATGACTCGGGAGATGCTGCAGGACGGCACTCTGCGAGGCTATATCAAAGAGCTTTCCATCACCGGGCTCACCAGCAATCCCTCGATCTTCGATCAGGCCATCAAGAGCGGCGCCTACGACGACTCGATCCATGCCAAGACCCCGACCGGTCTCTCCAGCGAAGAGCTCTTCTTCCAGCTGGCCGCGGAGGATTTGAGCCAGGCCGCCGATCTCTTCCGGCCGATTTACCGGGAGACCAACCATCTCGATGGCTGGGCCTCGCTCGAGGTGTCGCCGCTGCTGGCGCATGACACCAAGCGCACCTGCGAGCAGGTAAAGTCGCTTCACCGGCAACTAGAGCGGCCCAACCTCTTCATCAAGATTCCGGGAACGCCGGCGGGGCTCCCCGCCATCGAGGAGTCGATCTTCAAGGGCATTCCGATCAACGTCACCCTTCTCTTCTCCCGAGAGCAGTATCTCGCGGCAGCTGAGGCCTATCAGCGGGGCATCGAGCGCCGGATCGCGGCCGGGCTCGATCCCGACGTGGTCTCGGTGGCGTCGGTGTTCATCAGCCGATGGGACAAGGCGGTGCAAGACAAGGTGCCGGCCGAGCTTCGCAACCGTCTCGGTATCGCGATCGCCGGCCGGACCTATCGGGCATACCGCGAGCTGCTCGACTCTCACCACTCCGAAGTCCTCGCGTCCGCGGGCGCCCGGCATCAGCGGCTGCTGTGGGCCAGCACCGGCACCAAGGACCCGCAGGCTTCCGACGTGCTCTACATCGAGGCCCTGGCCGCGCCCGACACCATCAATACCATGCCAGACGCGACGCTGCTCTCCTTCGCCGATCACGGGGAGATCCGCGGGGTGATGGCGGAGGATGGCGGTGATGCCGAAGCGGTGCTCGCCGACTTCGAGCGCGCCGGGATCGACGTCAGCGCTTTGGCCGAACAGCTCCAGCGGGAAGGCGCCGAGGCGTTCGTGAAATCGTGGAACGAGCTGCTGGAGCGGATCGCGGCCAAGTCGGAGGCGTTGGCTGCATCATGACTTCGACCCGAACCGCCCCAGCTCCAGCCGGTACCATGGATCCGGCGGAGCTCGACCAGCTCTGCATCAACACCATCCGCACGCTTTCGATCGACGCGGTGCAGGCCGCCAAGTCGGGGCACCCCGGCACTCCGATGGCGCTGGCGCCGGCGGCGTACATCTTGTGGCAGCGCTTCCTCCGCTACGATCCCGAGGATCCCCGCTGGCCCAACCGGGACCGCTTCGTGCTCTCTAACGGCCACGCCTCCATGCTGCTGTACAGCCTACTCCATCTCACCGGAGTGAAAGCAGTCAGTGAGTCGTACGAGGAAGTGGGGCAGGGCCGGCTGGCAGTGACCCTGGAAGATATCCGGAGCTTCCGGCAGGCAGGCAGCCGCTGTCCCGGCCATCCCGAGTACGGCTGGACCTCGGGCGTGGAGGCGACCACC
>DASRIN010000349.1:0-4410 GCA_035649975.1 Gemmatimonadales bacterium | reverse complement strand
GTTCGAGAAGAGGCCGTTCGTGGGCTACGGGACCTCCGGATTCATCCCCGCGATCAAACCGGCGCTGGGACCCATGGCCCAGGTGGCCCACAACTCGTACCTGTCCGTCCTGGTTGAGCATGGAATGATCGGACTTGCACTGTTCGTCACCATGATCGGGACGGTGTTCCTCTCGGCCCGGCGGCTGCCGCTGCTGGAACGACGATTCGGCTATGTACTGCTGCTGACGATGTGCACCGCGATGATGCCGCTGACCTGGGAAGACGTGAAGGCGGTGTGGGTGACCATGGCCCTGGTGATGGGAATGGCGTACGCCGCTGATCTATTGGCCGGCATGGCTCCGGAGCTGCGCCGTCCGTCGCGGGCCACTCCTCCGATTCGGCCCCACCTGGCGCCCCGACCTCAGGAAGCCGCCCGAAACATCAATCGGAATCCGGCGGTATGAGCCCGCGAGTCAGCGTGGTCACCACGGTCTACAACGGCGAGCCTTACGTTGACCGCGCCATCCCCGGTATCCTGGCGCAGACGTTCAGGGACTTCGAGTGGATCGTCGTGAACGATGGCTCTACCGATCGAACTCGGGAGATACTGGAGGAGCTTGCCGGTCGCGATTCCCGGATCCGGGTCTTCTCCCCGGGCCGCCTGGGCATCACCGCCGCTGCCAACTTCGGAGTATCCCAGGCAACCGGTGAGTACATCGCCCGTCAGGATTTCGATGACCGAAGCTATCCCGATCGGCTACAGCTTCAGGTGGAGTTGCTCGATGCCCATCCCGAGGTCGGTGTGGTCGGGGGGTACTTCGTACTGGTCGACGAAAACCGAAACGAGCGCTATGTCCGCATGCCGCCCACGGAGCACAACGCGATCGTCTCCGCCTTGGCCAAGTTCATCGTGTACGCCAATACCACCACGATGTTCCGGCGCGTGGTCTGGACCCAGGCGGGTGGCTACCCAGAGGTGTCAGATCTGGAGGACCAACTCCTCTGGCTCAGGGCAGCCAAGCTGGGCTGGCGCTTTGCCACCGTTCCCGAGGTCGTCGGGGAGCACTTCGTACACAGCAGCAGCTTCTTTCACCGCGCCTTCAAGTATGCCGATCGGCAGCGGAATCTGGCCCGGGTCCAGGCCCAGGTCATCCGCGAGCTGGGACTTCCCAAGTGGATGTATCTGTTTGCGCTGGGACGGTATGTCTACGCCTACTCACCGGTGGGGCTCAAGCGGATGCTGCGGCGGAAGGTGGCCGGGTCGGAGGAGCGCGACGTCTGAGAGCGGCTCCGGCGGGCAGTGATAGACCTGCAGATATTGCTGCCTGAAATCCAAGCGACCCCGTCCGACGATGTTGCGCAGCTGGCAGTGTTGGTAGAGCCAGTCAGCCAGTCCGCCCTGCTCCAGGTTGGTTCGAAACGCGTGAGCCGGTGCCGGGGCAACCACCCAGAGCGCCGCCCCGTCTGCTCCCTGCCGCAGCGACACCAGTGACTCCGTGAGCGGCGCCGTATTGTACTTGAGCGGCCGCACGTCGCTCCCGGGGAGGTAGTGCCCCAGCGCTGCCGGCTGGTCGGAGTAGATCACGTCGCGGGGGGTGAGCCTGGGCTGGACCCAGTTCGCGACGCCTCGGAAGTCGAAGCGCCGGCCGTTGCGATACTGCGAGAGCAGGGTCGGCGTCCCGGCCGCCAGGATCATCGCCGTCATCGCCGCCCCTCCCAGCCACCACGGACGGAGCTTCCATGCCAGGCTGAACACATGATCCAGGAAAACCCCCGCTCCGAAGAAGAACACCGGGGCGATGGGGACCAGGTAGTAGGTCGAGATCGGCGTCCGCAGTGAGAGCAGCGGCAGGAAGAGGGCGGGAAACAGCGCCAGCGTGATCAGAAAGCGGGCCAGGGCGCGATCGCGCCCCTGCCATAGAACCGCGAGTCCGAAGAGGCTGATCAGCACCAGCTGAAAGGTCCACCCCTCGACGTACTGCAGCAGATAGCGCAGCTGCTTCAGCCCGGGGGGGAGACGCTGAGCCAGGAGAAACTGGCCGGTGCCCGGATGGGCGTCGTGCTGGGCGATCCAGCCCTGCAGAATCGGCACGAACCGGATCGCGATGAGTACCAGCAGCAGCACCGTGCCCAGCACGCCCCAACGCACGCGTGGCTGGGTCCACAGCGATCGCAGCCGCTCGCCCCGCAGCTGGGTTGCGAGAAACCAGAGGGCCGGACCGCCTACCAGTAGCACGGCCGCCGGATGGGCCAGGACCGCGAGGACCCCAGTCACAACGCCGAGCACCAGGAGGCTACGGTTTCGCTGCCGCAAGCCCAGGTAGAATGCGTAGGGGTAGATGGCCGAGAACAGGAACACCATCGCCCAGTAACGGCCGAACTGGGAATAGATGACATGCAGCGGACTGAAGGCCAGGAGCAGAGCGCCCAGAATCGCTGCCCGGTTCCCGATCAGGCGCCGGCCAATGAGATACATCACCGGAATGGCCAGCGCGCCGAAGAACGCCGGCAGGACCCGGAGTCCGAACTCATCGAGCGGATGAAGGGGAAGAACCAGATAGTGGTTCAGCAGATATCCGAGCGGCCGCGGGTTGGTGGGCCGGATCCGGATCGAATCGCGGAGGGTGAAGACCTCATCGCTGTCCAAGCCCCAGTCACCCAGGTGCCAGAAGCGGAGCGCCAGCGCAATGATCGACAGAATCGCGACCGCCAGGGTCGCTGATCCCCACTCCCATGCCCGCCCCTGGGAAGGAGTTGCCTCGTGTGCCTGACTCATCTGCATCGGGGCCTTCCGGCGCAACCGGGTTTGGGTTATGCGGCATCCACAGGGGGACCAATGGCCCGCGGGCGGAGAACTCTAACCACCGTAAATCCGCGCCACCAGAGGGGATCGGTCTCAAACCGGTCTCGGACTCTTTTCGGGCCGCCTCGCAGAGATTCGACCTTGACAAACGTGACGGTGGTCACCATTCTGTACCCGGCGCGAGCAATCTAGACAACGAGATGACACCAAGCCGGGTGCTCATTCCATCGCGTCCTGCACGACTAGCCCCATAGTCTCAGTCGAACCCGTACCTCTCAAAGACGAACCATAGGACTGGGCAGACATCCTGCCTGTCCGCCTCGGGTTGTTGAGTCAGACTCGACGAGCCGCCGCATTGGCCGATGCCAAGCGCTGGCCCCTCGCCTGCCGAAGCCCGGGTGCCACCTCCACTATGGAGAGAGGACCTGTTTCTATGATCTACAAGCGCAAGTACGCGCACTGGATGGCGCGCCTTCGAGCCCCGGTGGTCTCCAGCCTCGTGTTCGCCCTGTTTGGTTGCAACAGCACTGACACCCTCACCCCTGAATCCTCAACCCCGAGCGATGACACGCCCGAGGTCTTAACCGTCGATGACGGCATGCAGGCCGCGCTTACCTACCGCGGTGGTATTCCCTTCGGTGCCTTCGCCCTCCCTACCAGCAGCTTCGGTTCGATTTACAACGGCGCGCTGCAGAACAGATGGCCGGAGTATCTCCTGAGCGAGCTGAAGAATATCAAGGCTCGAGGTGGGAAAGTGGTGCTGATGTTTGCCGGCTGGGAAGGTCACTACAAAGATCGGTACGGGCACTTTGATTTCGGCAAGTGGAAGGCCCGGGTGAATCGCTTCAGGAATGTCAACTTCTCGTCTTACGTCCGCGACGGCACCATCATCGGACACTACCTGATTGACGAACCGCAGGATCCCTATAACTGGAACGGGAGGCCCATCCCGCAGAGCACGGTCGAAGCGATGGCCCAGTACAGCAAGAGCCTCTGGCCCAGCATGACCACCGTGGTGCGCGCCGAGCCCACCTGGCTGCGGAAGTGGAGTGGGTCCTACCGCGCGCTCGATGCCGCGTGGGCCCAGTATACCGCTCGGCGGGGCAGCGTAACCACGTACATCAATGGGCAAGTCAACGATGCTCGAGCCAAGGGCCTCGGGCTCATCGTCGGGCTCAATCTGCTGCACGGCGGCAATCCCAACTTGACGCCGATGAACGCCACCGAGGTAGCCAACTATGGCTCCGCGCTGTTGGCCAGCAGCTATCCCTGTGCTTTCATCAGCTGGAAGTACAGCTCGACCTACCTCTCCTCGAGCAGTATCCGTTCCGCCATGCAGAAGCTGTCCAGCCGGGCGGCGAACCGGGCGACTAAGAGCTGCCGCGGCTGACGCCCCATCAGCGCACCGTAGTCAAAAGCCCCTCGTCACGTTGACGAGGGGCTTTTAATCGTTCACCATCCTCCCCGCCGCCGTAGAATGACGGGGAGAGTCTTCAGCATGATGCGGAAGTCTTCGCCGACCGACTGGCGGCGGATGTACTCCAGGTCGTAGTGCACCTTGGTCCGCACGTCGTCCAGCGAGCGGTCGTAGTGATGATTGATCTGGGCCAGCCCGGTGATCCCCGG
>DASRIN010000348.1:0-3345 GCA_035649975.1 Gemmatimonadales bacterium | reverse complement strand
GCCTGACCGCCCGACCGCCTGACCGCCCGCCCGCCCGCCCCTCACTGTCCCACCCCCGGCCTCGACGTCCCCAGATTGAAGTCCGTCGCGCGCTGATTCCTGGGATTGGCGCGGTCGAACACCAGCCAGCCCTCGTTGTAGACCCGCTCGGCTTTGCTGTACACCGAGAACGGATCGCCCGACCAGACCACCACGTCCGCGGCCTTGCCGGCCTCGAGCGTACCGGTGGTGCTGTCGATGCCGAGGGCCCAGGCCGGGTTGATGGTGAGCCAGCGGATCGCCTGCTCCCGGGTGATGTTGATGCCCGCGTTGCGGCCGGCGTACATCGCCTTGGCCGCTTCCTGGTTGAGCCGCTGGATCCCTTCCTCGCTGTCGGAGTGGATGATCGCGCGGGCGCCGGCCTGCTCCAGCAGGGCTGCGTTCTGGGGGATGCCGTCGAGCGACTCCATCTTGAAGCCCCACCAGTCGGCCCAGACCGCGGCGGCGACGCTGTCCCGCGCCAGCAGGTCGGCCACCTTGTATGCCTCGGTGGCGTGGTGGAAGGCCCGGATCTTCACCCCGAACTCGCGGGCCAGGTCGAGCATCTGGGCCATCTCGTCGGCCCGGTAGCAGTGGTTCTGAATGAACGCCTTGCCCCGCAGCACCTCGGCCAGGGTCTCGAGCTGCAGGTCGCGCTCCGGGACTTCGCCCTTTTTCTTCGCCAGCCACGCGTCCCACTCCCGCCGGTACTTCTCCGCCTTGGCGAACGCGGCCCGGTCGCCGGCGAGGTTGCCCATGCGGGTGGAGGGACCGCCAGTCTTCTCGCCGTACACCCGCTTGGGGTTCTCGCCGCAGGCCATCTTCACCCCGTAGGGCGCGCCAGGGTACTTCATCTCCTGCACCGTGCGGGCGGGAATCAGCCGCAGCGTGGCCGACCGGCCGCCGATCAGGTTGGCCGAGCCGGGGAGTGCCTGGATCACCGTGATGCCGCCGGCGATGGCGAGGGGGATCTGGGGGTCCTGGGGCCAGAACGAGTGCTCGGCCCAGACCTGGGCGGTGTTGGGATCGGTGGCCTCGTTGCCGTCGCTGAGGCTCTCGGTGCCTGGCGCGGAGTAGACCCCGAGGTGGCTGTGCGCGTCGATGATGCCGGGGGTGACGAACTTGCCGGTCCCGTCCACCACCACGGCACCCGCCGGCGCGCTCACCTGGGAACCGACCGCGGTGATCTTGCCGTCGGTCAGGAGGATGGACGCAGCTCGCAGCTCGGGTCCGGCCCCGGTCAGGATGGTGGCGTTCCGGATCAGGACCGGTGCGCTCGGGTGCCGCTTATAAGTGGAAGCGTACTGCGGGCGCAGCGCGCTGAGCGAGTCCGCCGGCGAGTGGGTAGCGGTGGACGCCGCACATCCGGCGAGTGGCGCGAGCGCGAGGGCGAGGGCTGCAGGTCGAAGCGGGTGGGACATGAGGTCGGGCTATTGTAGGGGAAGAATGGAGAGTGGGCAAGTTGCGGAATCGCTGCAGCTGATTCATGATCCGTTGAACGGGAGAAGCTCCATGGGCCATGGGATGTGCCGGGAGTGCCACCAGCTGATAAGCGGGGAGGCGAGGACTTGCCCCCGCTGCGGTGTCCGCCGACCGGTGGTCACCCACGACCCCGACGGCTTGTTCGCCGGCTCCCGCGGCAGGGTCATGCTCGTCCTCCTCCTGCTCGCCGCCGAGATCGGGTGGATTCGGTATCAAGTGAAGCAGTTCGCTAGCCCCGCGCGGTCCACTCCAGCAATCGCGGTGGACTCCATCCTCCGCCCTGTTCCGATCCCGCCCGTAGTAAAGGCTTGCCCGCCGGACAAGGCAGATTGCGTCCGAGTAGTCCCCGTGGCATGTCCCGAAGTATGGGCTCCTGACTCGGCGAGACCCGTCTCTCCAGCGCTCTCGCCGAGGGAGCAATGGTGTGAGGCGGCAGGTTCGACTGTCCGCTTTGGAGCACACTGAGTGTACTCGGCTGGGGCCTCCGCCCGGCTGCCGGCCCTTCGATTCAGTGCGACAGCGACTCCATGCGGACTGACAGCGTCTCCATGTGGATTGTCCGCTACTCCATGTGGACCGTCAGCGTTTCCATGCAGCCCGCCGGCGTTTCCGTGCGCCCCGCCGACGTTCCCATTTTCTCCGCCGGCGACTCCGTGTGAGCGGTCAGCGTTCCGATTTTTCCGGCAGCGTTTCCGTGCAGCCGGCAGCGACTCCGTGCCGACCGCCGGCGTCTCCGTTCCCTCCGCCGACACTTCCGTGCTGGGCGACAGCGTTTCCATTCCGTCCGCCGACGACTGGATTTTCCCGGCAGCGTTCCCCTGCGGCGCGCCGGCGACTCCGTAACGGCCGCCGCCGTCTCCATCGCGACTGCCGGCGTCTCCATTCAGTCGAGCAGCGACTCCATGCGCTCGGTCAGCGTTCCCATTTTTTTGGCAGCCCTTCCATGTCAGCGAACAGCGATCCCGTGCAGCCGTCAGCGTCCGCGTGCGCGGGTTTATCGCTCGTATGTGGACAAGCAATTCTGGCACGCTCGATGCCTCTCTCCCAAATGCCTAAGCAGACGCCACACATGGTTGGGTACGTCACGGCAGTCATCCCGGCTGCCGGCGGGTGGAGTGTGGCCTGGCAGTGGGGTCGGTATGAACGCCAAGAGCAGGAGAAAGCTGGAAATGGGTAGGCGGGTGCTGGAGTGGAGCCGCACGCACTCCGATCCCAGTCCCGGCTACGGCGCGGCGGTGAGTCGGCTGGAGGACCGGCTGAAGCGGGCCGAGCAGCTCGCCGAGCAGCAGCGGAATGGGATCCTGGAGGTCCGCCGGGCGACTCGGCGGAAGGAGGAGCTGCGCCGGACGATGAAGGGCGCGAACCTGGGCCATCTCGCCAGTGTTGCCGAGGCCGCCTCCTCCGAGGAGCCCGAGCTGGTCCAGAAGTTCGTGGTTCCCCGCCGGGTGAACACCTACCTCGCGTTCCGTACTGCGGCTCGCGGCGTGGCGGCCGAGGCGGAGAGCCGGAAGGAGATGCTGGTGAAGCACGGGCTCTCGGAGGGTGTGCTCCAGGATCTCATTCAACTCCTGGATGAGTTCGACCTGGTGGTGGAGCAGGGAACCCAGGGCCGGGCGGCGCACGTCGGGGCCAGCGCCGAGCTCGACAATGTCGCCGGCGAGGTGGTCCAGATCGTGGATGTGATGGACGGCCTCAACCGGGTCGGCTTGTGAGGAGTGGCTTTCGGGTAGGCTTTCTCCGCAGGACGGTCAGCTCTCCTGGTCGAGTACAACCGTTGAGCTTTTCTGCACCACAACGAGGCGGGACTTCGGGTGTGCTTGCATCTCCCGAGCTACTTTCAGCTCG
>DASRIN010000347.1:0-2883 GCA_035649975.1 Gemmatimonadales bacterium | reverse complement strand
AGTCCTTCAGGAAATCCTGCATGTTCCGCACGTCCGCCCCGCGCCAGCCATAGATAGACTGGTCATCATCACCCACCGCGCAGACGTTCCCGTGGGCGCCCAACAGGCGGATGAGCTGGTACTGCGCCCGGTTGGTGTCCTGGAACTCGTCCACCAGGAGGTAGCTGAACCGATTCTGGTATGCCCGGAGGCGGTCGGGGTGTTCCCGAAAGAGCGTCAGCGGGTGCAGCAGCAAATCATCGAAATCCATTGCATTCGCCGCCTTCAAGGTCGGTCCCAGCGCGGCGTACACTTCGGCCGAGACCTGCGCCAGCCGGTCGAACGAACCGCCGCTGGCCAGCTCCGCCGGAGGCATCATCCGGTTCTTGGCGGCGGAGATGACCGACTGCACCGCCCGGGGCGGGAATAGCTTGGTCGAGTGGCCCTGCTGCTCCATCAAACGCTTGATTACGCTGATGCGATCGTCTTCATCGTAGATCGTGAACTGACGGGTGAAGCCCAGGAGCTGGGCCTCGCGCCGTAGCAGGCGGGCGGAGAGGGAGTGAAAGGTCCCGATCCAGAGGCCCGAGGGGTTGCGGTTCAGCAGGCGGCCGATGCGGTCCTTCATCTCACCTGCGGCCCTGTTAGTGAACGTCACCGCGAAGATCCGCTCCGGCGGCACGCCGTGCTTGTCGATCAGGGCGGCTATCCGCATGGTCAAGACCCTGGTCTTCCCCGAGCCGGCACCAGCCAGGACCAGGAGCGGCCCCTGGACGTGCTCGACCGCCTCCCGCTGGGCGGGATTCAGGGCCAGGTCCAGTTCGGGCGACGAGGCTTCGATCACGTCTCCCGCCCCACCAACGGTACTCGAATCAGAAAGCAGGTTCCCCTCTCGGCTGGTTCCAGCATGAGCGCGCCCTGATGGGCGTCTTCTACCACTCGGCGGGAAAGCGCCAGTCCGATTCCCCATCCACCGCGCTTGGTAGTGATGCCCGGCTCGAAGAGTGTCCGCCGGAGCTCCTTGGCGACGCCGGGTCCGTCATCGATGACCCGGATGATACCCATCTGCTCCTCGGCGCCGACCCGCAGGATAATCGTACCGCTGCGGCCCTGCAGCGCGTCGATGGCATTCTTCACCAGTGACTCGAGGGCCCACTCGAGCAACACAGGATCGCCCAGGACGGTGGGGCCGGCACCGGCCGCCTCAACCCGAAGCTCGATCGGATTGGCATGCCGCGGCAGCCGCGGCCGAAAGTATCCAGCCACGCGGTCGGCCAAGGCACCGAGGCCGATGGGCTCGCGCTTGGCGGGATTGCCGATGCGCTCGAATCGTTGCGCGACCCGATCCAGCCGCTCGGCATCGGCGGACAGGTGGTCGGCCAGATCGGGCGGTGGAGTTGCCCGGGAGCGGACTCGTTCGATCCAGCCTTGGAGGCTGGTGAGCGGGGTACCCATCTGGTGAGCGGCTTCGCGCGCCATGGCCACCCAGAGGCGGTCTCGCTGAGCCGACATGGCACTGCGATAGGCAAACACTGCAACGGCCACCATGACCGCGATGGTGAGTCCCTGGAGCACAGCCAGTGCAATCAGGTTGCGCTGCGCCGGCAAGGGGCCGTAGTGCACCATACCGATAGCGGCATCACTGATCGGAGGATTCTGCCGGTCGAGCCGGTCGGCGTAAAGTTTGACTCGGGGATCATCCAGCGCGGCCTCGAACGGCAGATTGGCCGCCGCCGTGACCTTCCCTGACCCGTCGGTGACCACCAGGGGCAACCCCAAAGACCGGACCTGCTCCCCCAACCGCAGCAGCGCCTCGGCTTCGGCGCCGGGCCGAGGATCGTTCAGGCCGCCGAACACACCGGAGTAGAGCCGGCTGGTGGCTGTTGCATCGGCCTGGAAGTGGCGGAAAATGAGAACGCCGGTGCCCAGACTCAGGCCGGCCAGCAAGGCCACCGACGCCGCCACCATGGTGGGGGCGAGCCGCTGCAGCCGCTCGCTACGCACGTGGGGTCAAGCGCTCGACACCGAGATACGGCACCAGCGCCTCAGGCACGCGTATCGATCCGTCAGCCGCTTGGTTGTTCTCCAGGAGCGCAATGATGGTGCGGGGGAACGCGACGCCAGAGGCGTTCAGGGTATGGACGAATTCTGGCTTGGCCTTGGGCGCTGGTCGGTACCGGATGTTCGCGCGGCGGGCCTGAAAATCGGTGAAGGTGCTGGAGCTGGAGACCTCGAGCCAGGCGCCCACCCCGGCGGCCCACGCTTCGATGTCGTAAGTGCGAGCGCTGGCAAACCCGGTGTCGCCGGCAGCCAGCTCGACTACCCGATATGGCAAGCCAAGCCGCTGCAGCACCGCTTCGGCATGGCTGGTCATTCGCTCGTGCTCGGCTGGAGAATCCTCCGGGCGCGCAATGCGCACCAGCTCCACCTTGTCGAATTGGTGAACCCGGATCAGCCCCCGGGTGTCCTTGCCGTGAGAGAACGCCTCCCGCCGGAAGCACGGGGTGAAGGCCACATAGGCCAGCGGCAGGTCTTTACTCTCCAGAATCTCGTCTCGATGAATGTTGGTGACCGGTACCTCGGCCGTAGGGATCAGGAAGAGGTCATCTGCCGGAACGGCATAGACCTCTTCCGCAAACTTGGGCAGTTGCCCCGTGCCGGTCAGACTCGCCCGACTGACCAAGTACGGGGGTGCCACCTCCAGATAGCCGTGCTCTCGAGTATGTAGATCCAGCATGAACCCCGCGAGCGCCCGGACCAGCCTGGCTCCCCACCCGGTCAAAAGCGGAAAACCGGACCCGGTGATTTTGACCCCGGCGGCCAGATCGAGGAGGCCAAGGGACTCCCCCAGCTCCCAGTGAGGCTTGGGCGCGAAGTTCAGGGTCGGAGGCGCACCCCAGGACC
>DASRIN010000346.1:0-4557 GCA_035649975.1 Gemmatimonadales bacterium | reverse complement strand
TCATCGGCGTCGCCGCGACCAACCTCGGCACCGCGGCTGAAGCCGATCTATTCGAATCTCCGGAGCGGATCCGGCTCCGCCAGCTGACCGAGGCCGTGGACAAGGTCCGCGGGAAATACGGGTTCGACGCTGTCACGCCGGGCTCGATCGCCGAGCTGCGCCGGAAGCGGAAGCGGCCAGGCGCTGATTAGCGGAAGTCCTTGCTCTCGAACCGCAGCCCCAGGGTGCCCTGTCGGTTGATCACCTGCGGTCCCAGGTCCCGAAAGGTGGCCGTGCGCCCGGCGGGGTCGCGGGCCCGCACCGTGCTGTTCTGGTATAGACGATAGTACCCGATGAAGACCCTGGTTGCCCCCGGTCTTACGGCACAGCCGCAATCCACCGCACCCTCCAGTCCCGCATTCACGGCGACGCGCAACAGCTCCGGCGCGGCATTGGTAATCAGCGGGGCGAAGTACTCCACACCCGGTGCTCGCGCCGCGGCCCGCTGATGGATCGTTCCGCTCGGCTCCCGAATCACCAGCGAGCCCCGCAGCTCCTCTCCCATCGGCCGCTCATCGGCCGACAGGGGGCGCGCCAGGTTCCACTGCACCACGACCGACCCACTCCGGGGAAGGCTCAGGGTCTGGGTAACCCCGGGCGCGAGTGACACTGGACCGGCCTGCCCCACTGCGAGCCAGATGGGTGCGGCCAGCTCGTTAGTGAACGCGAGGCGGGGACGGCGCAGCAGGTACCAGGTTATAAGGGCGGCGACGACCACGAGCGTGGCAGCCAGCAGGGGGACGACCCTGGAGGGGCGTCGGGGCCGCCGGGTGACCGGAAATTCCTCTGAGGTGGGAGCCGTCATGAGTCGGGGAAGGGAAAAGGTCGACTAAGGTAACGGCTTTTCAGTGATCGGTTTAGGGGGTGGCTCTAGGCTCAGGTATTCGTGAACGCCAAATATTGCACAACTTGCATTCGAAGGGCGGCTTTTCCCAACTCCTTACGGAATTTTTTGCAGATCTGCTCGGGAAAGTCTGCGCATTCTGCAGAATTTGCTTGACAGCCGGTTCATCGGCACGTATACTATTCCCTGCAGCATGACAGGCGCTTCGAAACCGGGGCTTCCATGAACCGCACCAGAATAGTCAATCCCAACGCGACGCCTCCCCGGCGGGTGGAGCTCCAGCGAAACTGGAGGCTGCCCCTCATCGAACCGTCTGGACCTTGGCCTGAGTAGCGATGTGCTCACCCGATGCCCCCGCGTTCGATGATCCAGCGCGGGGGCATCGTCTTTAATGGACCCAACGACCGAAACCTGAACCCGAGCCCGCGAGACCTTCATGGCGACCACCCTCCGTCCCTCCACGTCGGCCCATGCATCCGCCAGCAGCGACGTGCAGCGAGTACTCGAGCTGATCAAGGAAAAGAAGATTCAGGTCGTGGACGTGAAGTTCTGCGACCTGCCCGGCACCTGGCAGCACTTCTCCATTCCCGCAGGCACCCTCGACGAGGGCATGTTCCGCGAAGGGCTCGGCTTCGACGGCTCCTCCATTCGTGGCTTTCAAGCCATCAATGAGAGCGACATGCTGCTTCTGCCGGACGCCGGCACCGCGTTTGTCGACCCGGTGCTGTCGGTGCCGACCCTGTCGCTCACCTGCAATATCTACGACCCGCTGACGCTGGAGCCGTACTCGCGAGATCCCCGGTTCATAGCGTTCAAAGCCGAGGAGTATCTCAAGACCACCGGGATCGCCACCACGTCCTATTGGGGACCGGAGGCCGAGTTCTTCATCTTCAACTCGGTGCGTTTCGACCAGAACGCACATGAGGGCTACTATCACATCGACTCCGACGAAGGCATCTGGAACGCGGGCCGGAACGGCGCTCCTAACCTGGGACACCGGCCCCGGCACAAGGAGGGCTATTTCCCGGTGCCGCCGGCCGACCGGCTGCAGGATGTGCGGTCCAAGATCATGCTGGCGCTTATCGAGGCCGGTGTGCCGGTAGAGGTTCAGCACCACGAGGTGGCTTCGGCGGGCCAGGCGGAAATCGATTTCCGGTTCGGGACCCTGGTGCAGACCGCCGACCGGCTGCTGGTCTACAAGTACGTCGTCAAGAATGTCTGCCACAATCTCGGACTCACGGCGACGTTCATGCCCAAGCCGCTCTTCGGAGACAACGGCTCCGGCATGCACGTGCACCAGTCGCTGTGGAAGGGCGATACCCCGCTCTTCTATGACGAGAACGGATATGCGCTGCTCTCCGAAACGGCGCGGCACTACATCGGTGGCCTGATTGCGCACGCGCCGGCTCTGCTCGCGCTCTGCGCCCCGACCACCAACAGTTACCGACGCCTGGTGCCTGGTTTCGAGGCCCCGGTCAACCTGATGTACTCGGCCCGGAACCGGTCGGCTATCTGCCGGATTCCCTGCTACTCCAACAGTCCCAAGGCGCGGCGCATCGAGTTCCGGGCCCCGGATCCGACGGCGAATCCTTACCTCGCCTTCTCCGCCCTGCTGATGGCCGGATTGGATGGGATCAAGCGCAAGCTGGAGCCGCCCACCCCGATCGATGAGGACCTGTACGAGCTGCACGACGAGCGGAAGAAGAGCATCAAGATGGTGCCGGGATCGCTGGCCGAATCGGTGGCGGCGCTGGAGAACGATCAGGAGTTCCTGCTCAGGGGCGACGTGTTCACCCCCGACGTGCTGGATACCTGGATCGCCATGAAGCGCTCCAAGGACATCGCGCCGGTGAGCCTGAGGCCGCACCCGTATGAGTTCTTCCTGTATTACGACGCGTGATGGCAGTCGCCGGTCGCCAGTCGCAAGCTGGTGACTGGTGACTGGTGACCCTCGACTACGAACGGAGATCTACGTGGAAAAAATCAACGCCGCCGACACCGCCTGGATGCTGGTCTCGACCGCGCTCGTGCTCTTGATGACGCCGGCGCTGGCCTTCTTCTACGGTGGTCTGGTGCGGAACAAGAACTCGCTCAACACCATGATGATGAGCTTCGTGGCGCTGGGCGTGGTCGGCGTGACCTGGGCCGTGGCGGCGTACAGCCTGGCCTTCGGTGACGGTGGCCCCCTGCTCGGCAGCCTCGCCCATCTCGGGCTCACCGGAGTGGGCCTCGAGGCCAAGGGCACCATCCCGCACGTGTTGTTCATGGTCTATCAGGCCACCTTCGCGATCATCACTGCCGCCCTCATCTCGGGGGCGGTGGTCGAGCGCATGCGGTTCGGGCCCTACGTCGCGTTCATCACCTTGTGGACCCTGCTGGTCTACGCTCCGGTGGCCCACTGGGTCTGGGGTGGCGGGTGGCTGATGACGCGCGGCGTACTCGACTTTGCCGGCGGCACGGTGGTCCACATCAATGCCGGAGTGTCGGCCCTCGTGGCGGCGCTGGTGCTGGGCTCGCGTAAGGACTACGGCCGCCAGGCGGTGCTCCCGCACAACGTGCCCTTCACTCTGTTGGGAGCGGGCCTGCTCTGGTTCGGCTGGTTCGGCTTCAACGGCGGCAGTGCGCTGGCGGCCAACGAGCTGGCTGGGCTGGCCTTCACCAATACCTTCCTGGCGCCCACGGCGACCCTCGTGGTCTGGACCCTGCTCGACTACTTCCGGACCGGCCGAGCCACCGCAGTCGGGGCTGCGACCGGCATCGTTGTGGGACTGGTGGCCATCACCCCGGCTGCCGGCTTTGTGAGCCCGGCGGGCGCGCTCGCCCTGGGAGGCGTCGCCGCGTTCCCCAGTTACTTCGTGATCGCGCTGCGGTCCCGCACCCGGATCGACGACTCACTCGACGTATTCGCCGGGCACGGCATCGGAGGACTCACCGGCGCGCTGCTCACGGGCGTGTTAGCAGAGAAGCTCTGGAATCCAGCGGGCAACGATGGGCTGCTCTTCGGAAATCCGGCCCAGCTCGGCCTGCAGGCCCTCGGCTGCCTCAGCGCAGCACTGTATGCCGCGCTCATGACCTTCGGCATTCTGAAGGTGCTCGGCCTGGTGATGTCACTCCGGGCAGTACCCCGCATCGAAGGCGTGGGCATGGACGTGAGCCAGCACGGCGAAGAGGCCTATGCCAGCGGCGAAGGGTCGATCCTGGTGCCTCCGGACGCGCTCGTACCCGAGCCGCTGCCGGCGTTCACTCCCCAAATGGCCTCGCGGTAAGAGGAGACCGGAACCATGAAACTGATCGTTGCCATCATCCGGCCGGACCGCCTGAACGAAGTGCTGGAGGCCCTCTACCGCAGCGAAGTCCGAGGGCTCACCGTCTCCAGAGTCCTTGGCCACGGCGGGGAGACCGAGCGAGTGGAGACCTATCGGGGCACCACGGTGAAGGTGGACCTGCAGGAAAAGGTGCGTCTGGAGATCGGCGTCTCCGAGCCGTTCGTCCTGCCGACCGTGCATGCCATTCTCAAGAGCGCCAGAACCGGTGAGGTGGGCGACGGCAAGGTCTTTGTGCTTGATGTTGCCCAGGTCTTCCGAATCAGGACCGGCGAACAGAACGAAGCCGCAGTCACGCCCGCGGAGCCGGTAGCGGTAAGCGGATAAGCGGGTAGGGTAAGCGGGTAAGCG
>DASRIN010000345.1:0-7936 GCA_035649975.1 Gemmatimonadales bacterium | reverse complement strand
CTGGTCGCGGGTGGATCGTTCGCCGCTGGGCAGCGCCGCCGGCTACGGCGTGCCCTTGCCCTTGAAGCGCCAGGTGGTAGCGCGAGCGCTCGGCTTCGCGGGGCTCGACCTCAACGTGGCCACGGTGCAGGGTGGAAGAGGGAAGCTGGAAGCTGCAGTGCTGTTCTGGTGCACTCAGCTGGGGCACGATGTGGCCCGCCTGTCCCAGGATGTGATCACCTTCAGCGGCGAGGAATTCGGCTACCTGATCCTGCCGGCGGAGCTCGCCACCGGCTCCAGCATCATGCCCCATAAGCGCAACCCCGATCTCTTCGAGCTCACCCGGGGGCGGGCCGCCGCCATCGAAGGCGACCTGCTGTCGGTGCTTCAGATCAAAGCCAAACTCTCCGGCGGCTACCACCGGGACTTCCAGCTGCTGAAAGAGCCGCTGATGCGGGGAGTCGAACGAACCGGTGCCATGCTGGGCGCCGTGGGAGGCGCCGTTCCCCACATCGGGGTAGACGCGCAGCGCTGCCGGGCGGCGTTGGAGGGTGGTGCGCTGGCCACCGATGAGGTGATGCGCCGGGTGGAGAGCGGACGACCGTTTCGGAGCGCCTACCGGGAAGTTGCCGCTGAGCTCCAGAAGGGCATTCGCTATCCGGCACCGCCGGCCGACACCGTGATCTCCCGGAGGGGCTCGACCGGTGGGCTGGGCAACCTGGGCCTGCCGGACCTCAAGTCCCGGATTCGCCGGCTGCAGTCGTGGGTAAACTCGGAGCGGAAGCGGTTCGACCGGGCACTGGAAAAGCTCGCCGGCATGACCTCTCCGCTGCCCCGCCGCCGGACTACGCACCAGTCGTGACTGGCGATCGGCGAAAGCGGCACCTCAAGATCCTGGAGCTGATCAGCACCCGGCCTCTGCGGACCCAGGAGGAGCTGGCGGAGGCACTGAGCGCCTTGGGCTGGGATGTTACCCAGTCTTCGGTGAGCCGGGACATCGCTGCACTCCGGCTGATCAAGGTCGACGGAGTCTACCGCCGGCCTCCTCCGCGAGTCCCCCAGACAGATCCTGACGAGTTGCGGGTGGCCGAAGGGGTGCTCACCATGGATTGGGCCGGCGACGCGCTCGTGGTGCTGCACACCTCGCCAGGGGAGGCCAACCACGTCGCGGTAGCGCTGGATCGGCTGGCCTGGCCCGAGGTGATTGGGACCATCGCCGGGGACGATACAATTTTTCTCGCGGTCAAGAATCCCGCCGCACAGCGGCGAGTTCTTCGGCAGGTGCGGAAACTCGTGGCCTTGTAGCCAACCCGCCGGCGACCTTGACCTTACTGGGCTGCCAAGAGTAAAGTCACTACCCCTCGCGCCAGCGGTACAATTCCTACCTTGGGGTGTAGCTCAATTGGCAGAGCGCCCGGCTGTTAACCGGGAGGTTGCTGGTTCGACCCCAGCCGCCCCAGCTCCACTTCCTAGCTCAACTTCTGATATGCCGCCAGGGTAAGAAATTCGGGAAACTCCTCCGCCGAAAACATGGCATCCAGCAGCTCGGCGGCGGTGCCGAGTCGCTCCCGATCGGTGTCTTCCCGCTCCAGCTTGACTCGTTCTTCACCCAGAATCGCCCGGCAGCGTTCCAGGGTAATCGGCTCACCCGCATCGGTTTTCGCGGCGTGGCGGATCCATTGCCACAGCTGAGAGCGGGCAATCTCCGCGGTTGCCGCGTCCTCCATCAGATTATTGATCGCCACGGCGCCGGATCCGCCGAGCCAGGCAGCCAGATACTGCAGCCCCACACTGATGTTGCCCCTGAGTCCCGCCTCGGTCACCCGGCCTCCAGGGATCCGCACATTCAGCAGCTGATCGCGCTTCACCACCACGTCCTCCCGCTGCCGATCCTTTTGATTCGGCCTGCCCCGGAGCTCGGCTTCGAACACCTGCTGTACGACCGGGACCAGGTCGGGATGGGCCACCCAGGCTCCATCATATCCGGCCTGCGCCTCCCGGACCTTGTCCTCGCGCACTCGCGCCAGCGCCGTCTCGTTGACCTCCGGGTCCCGGCGGCTCGGGATGAAGGCCGCCATACCTCCGATGGCGTGGGCTCCGCGGCGGTGGCAGGTCTTGACCAGCAACTCGGTGTACGCTCGCATGAACGGAACCGTCATGGTCAGCTGGGAGCGGTCAGGCAGGAGAAATTCAGGACGATCGTGGAAATTTTTGATGATGCTGAAGAGGTAGTCCCAGCGGCCGGCGTTGAGGCCCGCGGCGTGGTCTCGCAGCTCGTACAGGATCTCATCCATTTCGAAGGCAGCCAGGATGGTCTCGATTAAGACGGTCGCCCGGATGGTCCCCCGGGGAATACCCAACGCATCCTGGGACAGCCCAAAGATCTCATTCCAAAGCCGGGCCTCGAGGTGGTTCTCCAGCTTGGGCAGGTAAAAGTAGGGTCCACTTCCTCGGGCCAGCAGCTCCCGGGCATTGTGAAAGAAGTAGAGCCCGAAATCGAACAGGCTGGCCGACATCGGCTCCCCATCCACCAGCACGTGCTTTTCCTGCAGGTGCCAGCCCCGGGGGCGAACCACCAGGGTAGCCAACCGATCGGCCAGCCGATATCGCTTCCCTTCAGGACTGGTGAACTCCAGCGCCCGGCGTACTGCCTCCATGCAGTTCACCTGACCGGCTATCACATTACTCCAGGGGGGAGAGAGCGCGTCCTCGAAGTCGGCCATGAAGACCTTGGCCCCCGAGTTGAGCGCGTTGATCATCATCTTGCGCTCCACCGGCCCGGTGATCTCCACCCGGCGATCGGTCAGGTCGGCGGGGGCTGGAGCCACCGTCCAGCTCCGCTCCCGGACGGCCTTCGTTTCCTCGAGGAAGTCGGGGAGGGCGCCCTTCCGGAGTGAGTCCTTGATCTCACGCCGCCGCTGGAGCAGGGCCTTGCGGCGAGGGGTAAAATGGCGGGCGAGCAGTTCGAGAAACTGGAGGGACTCCGGTGTGATGATCTGGCGTGACTCCGGAATCTGGGGGGCGCGAATCTCTATTCCATTCATTTCATACCACGTAGTAGACCATGAAGGCGAAGTGGCAGGCGCTGCCGACCAGCACCAGGACATGCCAGATCTCGTGATGGCCGAACCTGCCCGGGAAGGGATTGGGGCGCTGGCGGCTGTAGATCACCGCGCCAACCGTGTAAGCGAACCCGCCGGCAACCAGCCACAGCACTCCACTCACGGACACTGCCCGCACCAACGGGATTACCGCCACCAGGGCGAGATATCCCATGACCAGGTACGTTGCGGTCGAGAGCCAGACCGGCGCGTCCAGGAAATAGAGCTTGAACGGAATTCCCGCCGCAGCAATCAGCCATACCACGGCGAGCAGGGTCCAGCCCAGCCGGCTGTTCAGGGTCAGCAGGGCAATCGGGGTGTAAGTGCCGGCTATGAGGAAGTAGATGGCAATGTGGTCTGCGGTGCGGAGTGCGCGGAGCGGTCGGTCGGGGAGCGGAAGCGAATGATACAGGGTGCTGGCGGCGTAGAGTAGAATGAGCGTGCTGCCGTAGATGGAAAACGCAGCCAGCTGTTCGGGCCGCTGTGCTGCCCCCAGCAGAAACAAGGTGCCGGCGGCGGCCAGCACCAGGCCCAGTAGATGGGATAAGCCGTTGACTGGTTCGCGGATGCGCATGGGATGTGAATTTAGTAGGGGACCCAGGACCGGGGAGCAGGGCACCTTGTCGCTTTCCCCTGCTCGCCGTACCCTTAGCCCGTGCGAATAGCCCTGTTTTCCGAGGTCTACTGGCCCATGGTCAGCGGCGTGGGGGTCACGCTGCTTCGGCTTACCAAAGCGCTGCAAGAGCGCGGCCACCAGGTGCGGGTGTATTCAGCCACCTATGCGCTGCCTCCGGGAGAGCCCGACCGTCCTGAGGTGCACCGGTCGCCCAGTGTGCCGCTCTTCCTCTATCCCGATGTGCAATGGGCCTTTCCCCGCCTCCGGGATGTCGTGGAAGACCTGGGCCAGTTCCAGCCGGACGTGGTGCATGTGGCTACCGAATTCACGGTCGGGTTGGCCGGACTGAAGGCTGCGAAACAGCTCAAGCTGCCGGTGATCGCATCGGCCCACACCGACTACGACAGGTACGCCACCCGATACGGCGTGGATTGGGCTCTCCGCCTCGGCTGGCATTATCTCCGCTGGTTCTATGGCCAGGCGTATCGGGTCCTGTGCCCCTCGTCGATCTATCAGGAGCACCTCCACCGTCGAGGCGTCACCCACACCGGCATCTGGAGCCGGGGCGTGGATCCTCGGGAATTTCACCCCCGCTTCCGCAGCGAGGAGTACCGCACTGCGCTGGGGTTGAAGCCTGATGACCTTCTGGTCACCTACATCGGACGGATCGCCCGGGAAAAGAATCTGAAGCAGTTGTTGTTGGCGTGGGAATCCCTGGCTGGTCAGCGGGGACCGGCCCAACTGGCGCTGGTCGGCCGAGGGCCCTTGGAGGACGAGATTCGACGGCGACAGATGCCGGGCGTGCACGTGCGGGGTCTGATGCACGACCGTGCCCTCGCTGAGGCCTATGCTTCCGCCGACATCTTCGTGTTCCCGTCGGCGACCGAGACGTTCGGCAATTCGCTCCTCGAGGCCATGGGCTCGGGGCTTCCCTGTCTGGCTGCCGGTGCTGCCGGGGTAATGGAGTTCGCCCGCCATGGACGGAATGCCTGGCTGGTACAGCCCAACAGCTCGGCGGCCCTGACCGACGGCTTGCGGCGGCTTATCGACGACGGCGACCTGCGTCGCAAGCTGGCTGCGGGAGGACTCGCGACGGCGGGGGAGCGGACGTGGGACGAGGTCTACGACCGGTTGCTGGAAGACTATCGTGAGGCAATCGAGAATCGGCGGCTGATCCGGGCCGCGTGATCGTTCCGCTCAAATCCTCCTGCTCAACACCAGATACGCCATTGCCGCGATTGCCGCACTCATAGGCATGGTAAGAATCCAGGCCCAAACGATCCGCTTCGCCACCCCCCAACGTACCGCCGATAACCGCTGCGCCGCTCCAACTCCTACGATGGCTCCGGTGATGGTGTGGGTGGTGCTGACTGGCACTCCCAACCTCGACGCGATCAGCACGGTGATTCCGCCCGCCGTCTCGGCACAGAATCCACCGAACGGTCGCAGCTTGGTAATGCGCGTACCCATCGTCTTGACGATCCGCCAGCCGCCCAGCGCGGTTCCACACGCAATAGCCGTATAGGCCGACATCTCGACCCAGAGCGGGATGTGATCCGCGGTGGGCAGATAGAGGAGCCGCAGGTAGCCATCCTGCCGCACGAACAGATGTTGGGTGGAGACCAGCAGGCCGACGATGATGCCCATGGTCTTCTGCGCGTCGTTGGCTCCATGACTCAGGGAGTACAGGCCGGCGGACACCAGCTGGAGTCGGCGGAAAGCCTTGTCGAGCGGACCGGGTCTCATGTTCCGGAGCAGCCAGGAGAGTCCGACGGTAAGCCCGAGCGCGAGGGCCATGCCCAGCACTGGGGAAACGACGATAAAGGCGACTGGCAAGACCCACCCTGACAGGATCAGAGCGCCGAAACCGGCCTTGGCAATGGCGGCCCCGGCATACCCCCCCAGGAGCGCATGGGAGGATGAGGTCGGCAGCCCCAGGTACCAGGTGATGAGGTCCCACAAGATCGCGCCCAGCAGCCCACCGAGGACCACGCTCGGATCCACCACGACTGGATCGATCAGCCCCTTGCCGATCGTCTTGGCCACCGCAGTACCGACCACGAAGGCGGCCATGAAATTGAAGAACGCAGCCCAGAGCACCGCCACGCCGGGGCTGAGCACCCGGGTGGACACGACCGTTGCAATGGAGTTGGCGCTGTCGTGAAATCCGTTGATGAAATCGAAGGCGAGCGCAACTGCGATGATGATCAGGACGTACAGAATGTCGTCCGGCATTGCTCAGGCGTGCTTGATGGAGATGGACTCCAGCACGTTACCGGCATCCTCCATGTGGTCCAGGGTCTTTTCCAGGGTGTCGTAGATCTCTTTCCACTTGATGACCATGAGCGCATCGGGAGTGCCGTCGAACAGGCGGGCGACCCACTCGTGGTAGACCGAGTCTCCCTCCTCTTCCAGCCGCTTTACCTGCGCGCACGCCTCGAGCACCACCCGGTCCTTGTTCTTCTCCAGGCTTTGGACCGCCACCAGGAGCTGCTGGGTTGCCCGTAGCACCACATCGGCCATCAGTACGGCGCCAGGTGGCGCCTCCCCCGCGTGGTACATCTGAACCCGGCTCGCCGTCCCATCGATGAGGTCTACCACATCATCCAGCCGGGAAGCCAGCAGGTGGATGTCCTCCCGGTCGAGCGGAGTGATGAAGACCCGGTCCAGCCGGGTCACCACTTCGTGGGTGACCTGGTCGGCCTCATGCTCCAACCGCTTGATGGCGTCGACGATGGCTCGCCGGCGCAGGGGCTCGGCTTTGAGCAGGTCCACCTGCAGCTTGGCCGCCTCCACCCCCAGGGTGGCCACCGAACTGAAGAGATCGAAGAACTTCTCGTCACGAGGGAGGAGACGCATGGAAAACCTTTGAGCCGAGGGTTTAGGCGGCGGTAAGATAGCCCCCCCGGTAGGCTTGGCAAGCTTGGCATCTTCCTTGACGGAGGCGGGTCCTCGGGCAGATTCTCCCCCTAGTGCCTCCGCCTGCCCGGCGGAGTACAGTGCTTCCGCCCACCTGGCGGATACCGGGATTCGCTTGCGCGATTTCGGGGCCTATGACCAATAGTCTGCTCCTTCGCCCCGACCGGCTGGCGGCCCTCCGCCGAACTGCCCTGCTGGATACCCCACCGGAAGAGGGGTTCGACCGCATTACCCGCATGGCGGCGCGGCTCCTGGGCGCCCCCACCTCGCTGATCTCTCTGGTTACGGACGAACGCCAGTTCTTCAAGAGTACCACAGGGTTACCAGAGCCCTGGGCAAGCCGCCGGAACGCGCCGCTCTCCTTTTCCTTCTGCTCTACGGTGGCCGGGACCGGAGAGCCGCTCCTGGTGGAGGATGCTCGACGACATCCCTTGCTCCGCCACAGTCAGGCCCTGCGCGAACTGGGCTGGGTCTCGTATGCCGGAGTGCCGCTGATCGACCGGGAAGGCCACGTGCTGGGTAGCCTCTGTGTGGTCGACCGCATGCCACGGCTGTGGTCGGAGCGAGACATTGCCCTACTGCAGGATCTTGCGTCGTGGGTCATAACCGAGATCGAGCTTCGCCGGGAGACTGCGCTGCGGCGTCAGGCTGAGCTGGGCCAGCGGGACGTCGAGGAGGAGCTGTACAGCACCTTCGAGCATGCCGGTACGGGGATGGCGTTGGTGTCGCTGGATGGCCGCTGGATCCGGGTAAACCGGGCACTGTCCGAACTCCTCCAGACACCGGTGGAGGATCTGGTCGGCTTTCCTGTCGAGCTTCGCTCCCATCCTGATGACGTCGCGGTCGATCAGGAAGCCATCCGGCTTCTGCTCGCCGGAGAGAGCCGCTCCTATACCATCGAGAAGCGATACCTCAAGCCCAACGATGAAGTGCTCTGGGCACTGGTGAACGTCTCGCTGGTGACTGGGCCCGACGGACAGCCGTCTCATCTCATCGCAGCGGTGCAGGACATCACCGAAAGGAAGGAGGCTGAGGCTCGCCTTCGTGGTCAGGAGGAGGCGTATCGGCTTCTATTCCAGGGATCCGGCAGCGCCGTACGGACCTGGGACCTGGCTACCGATCGAATGACGTGGGACCCTGGTGTGGCACCTCCCCTCGACTACGACTGGCAGGCACTCGCCGAAGAACCGGACTGGTGGTATCAGAGGATCCATCCGCAGGACCGGGAACGGGTGGTCCAGAGCATCGATGCCGCCATCACCGGCGGAGCCACTACATGGCTCGAGGAGTACTGGTTCCGCAAAGCGGACGGTTCTTACGC
>DASRIN010000344.1:0-2192 GCA_035649975.1 Gemmatimonadales bacterium | reverse complement strand
GGGAGACATTCTGCGGAAGTCGGCAGTCTCCCGGTTTACCCGGACGCTGGGCACACTGATCTCGTCCGGCGTGTCCATTCTGGATGGGCTCGAGATTACGGCCAAGACCGCAGGCAACCGCGTCATCCACGATGCAGTGATGGAGTCCCGGCAGTCGATCGCGGGTGGTGAGACGATCGCCGGCCCGCTGGAGAAGTCCAAGGTCTTCCCCCCGATGGTGATCTCGATGATCGCGGTCGGCGAGCAGACCGGTGGGCTGGACGAAATGCTCACTAAGATCGCCGACTTCTACGACGAGGAAGTGGACGTCGCCGTATCCGCCCTGCTCTCCCTGATGGAACCGCTGATGATCGTCATCCTCGGTGTCATCGTCGGCGGCATGGTGGTGGCGATGTACCTGCCGATCTTCGACATGATGAACGCGGTGCAGTAGAAGCGGGGCAGATAGGCAGCGTTGGCAGCGGGGCAAGTCTTCGGATCTGCCCCGCTCGCTTTCTCAAGCACTGCCCCGCCGCACAGCCGCCCTGCTGCCTCGCCACGAACTGGCCCTGGAATTGCCTTCTCCCCCGCCATTCTGCAGCCCGAACGCAATTCGGTCCTACTGTTGGAGGGTATCATGGCAGGTAACCGACTGGTATTTCTCGCACTAGCCCTTCTGGTGGGGTGCGGCGGCGATAAGGGCGGCCTCCCAGCCGCCGACGACGCAGACCGCGATCTGCAACGTCCTGCGGTAGATGCCGGCGCTCCGCTGAACGACCAAAGTGCCAAGCCGACGGCTAAGTCTTCGTCCAAGGTGGCTGCCAAGCCGGCCGCGACCAAGACTCGCGGCAACGCGCTGGCGGCAGGCACCGCTATAGCCGCCAAGTTCGATGCCGGCATCAGCTCACGGACCCACAAGGCTGGCCAGAAGCTGACCGGCACCGTCTCGTCCAGCGTGAAGGACAAGTCTGGCCGGGTGGTAATCCCGGCGGGCTCAAAGGTGCACCTCACCATCTCGGCCATCCACGAATCCGAAAACAAGAGCGATAAGACCGGTAAGCTGGTCCTCACTCCGACCAGGATCGTCATTGCCGGGATCAGCTATTCCCTTTCCGGGACCGCTACCGCTATGGACCGGACTCTGAAGGACCGCAAGACCAACGCGGGTGACCTGGCGAAGGTGGGTGCCGGTGCCGGTGCTGGGGCGCTTCTGGGCACGGCAGTGAGCGGCGGGAGCACCAAGGGCGCCGTCATTGGAGGCGTCGCCGGCGCCGCTGTCGGGACTCAGCGGGCTATCGAGACCCAGGATCGCGACGTGGTCGTCCCTTCAGGTTCACGGCTCAAGGTCGTTCTGAGTTCGACTTTCCGGCGCGGCTCGTAGTCGCTCCGCATCTAGTCTGACCGCCCCGGGTGCCACTGGTGCCCGGGGCGGTTGCGTTCTATCGTCCGGGAGTAGCCCCGGGTATACTGCAGAATGTCGAGAGCGTTCATCAATGAGGATGCTGGGGCGGGTGATGCGCCTCGGTATCCGCTGCCGTCCCGAAGCGACCCCTCCTTCGACCTCGCAGCCGCTCGGGCGCTGCTCCACGGCGCCGACCTGGGCGATACCGCCAGTGCCGAGGTGGCGACCGGCTATTACTGGGGTGAGCCGAAGCTTCGCCCGCTGGTGGAACGGATCCGGGACGAAGCCCTGGAGGATGGTGACGAGCGCCTCGAGCAGTTGGCCGAGCGTTTCCTCCGGGTGGCGGATAACAAACTGCTCAAGCACACGGAGGTTATGATCGTGGACCGCAATGACCCTGAGTCGGGCAATATCGATGAGATCTTGAACCCCCATCGAGGGGAGGAGCAGTCGCGCGCCCGAGAGCACACCGCGGATATCCTGGCACGCCGAGGGATTCTCCTGAGCGGTGAAGAGACCGACGAGGAATTGTCGGATCTCTGGTCGGCGGTGGAGCGCTTCGAATCAATGGTGGAGGCGCGCGGAGGAGACACCATGACCAACGCACCGACCTCGGCCGAGCCTGATAACCCGGCTTTCGTCCTTCCTGAGCGAAAGGCCCGGGAATCGGCCCGCGAGTACACTCGCCGGATCCTCGAGGCCGCTGCGGCGCTTACCCGGTTCGAGCGAGGTAGCGAGTAGCTACCCCCCGCCGCGGCGCTGCAACCTGGCCTCCCGGCGATAGGGAAACACGTCTACTATCTCACCTCTG
>DASRIN010000343.1:0-7831 GCA_035649975.1 Gemmatimonadales bacterium | reverse complement strand
AGCCGGGGCCACGGCTGCGGGGGTGCCCCCCTGAGTTGCAGTGCTGGCACACGCGAGCGCGAGAGCGGCCAGAGTTGGGACCCGAAGGGTTCCCAGCCAGGATGAGACATTCATGGCATGCACTCCCAATGAGGAATTGGTACGAAGCGCCCGCGGCGAACCAGGCAGCAGCTGACACCGCCAGGCAACGTCTAGGCGTGGCTTTCAGCCGGTTGCAGGAATGGGCGGAGTTTTACCGCCGTATCGGTTTCCGACGAGGGCACCAGGACTCGCATCCGGAGATCTTCCTCAGTCGTGAACTTCACGGTAATCGCCCGGAAGACCAGGCGTCCGGCATCAGGGTGGTTGAATTGAATGGGAAGCTCCCGTTCGCGGCGAACCTCATGCAGCGGCCACCACTGGCGGAACTCCGCACTGGTTTGATGCAATTCCCGGATCAGATTGGTGAACCAGGCATCTTCGATGTGCGCTCCAGTCTCCATGCGGAATTCGGAGAGCACGCTCCGGGCTTCGCGGTCCCAGTTCACCATGAGGCGACGAAACACCGGGTTGGTGAAGTGATGCCAGATGATGTTGCGCTCGCCGGCCGGGTATTCCTGCCAGTTGACCATGAACGACTCCGCATAATTCCACGCCAGCACGTTCCAGCGGAGGTCTCGGATGTGAGCCGGCGCGAGGTTCAGCGTGGTCAGCATATCCTGGAGGACCGGGCGCACGGCTTCATGGGATTCGGATGGCGCCGCAGGAATGTCGCGCCGCGCCAGACGGAAGAGATGAGCTCGCTCATCCCGGCCCAGTCGAAACACCCGAGCGAGATTCTCCAACACATTCGCGGATACGGGGATCGGCCGGCCCTGCTCCAGCCAGGTGTACCACGTCACCCCGATGCCCACCAGCTCGGCGACCTCTTCCCGCCTGAGCCCTGGAGTGCGCCGTCTAGGCCTTTTTGGCAATCCTAGTTGGTCGGGTGCCAAGCGTTGGCGCCTCGACCGTAAAAAGTCCGCCAGCTCCATCCGCCGGCCGCGCTCGGCACTCTCACTCATGTCCGCCTCTTAACCTGGTACAACTCGATACCGGTATCGGTCGCAATCTGGTAGCAGCATCTCGCCGGTAGCAGGTTGCTCCCTTAGAAATACCGGCCGGGTAAGAGCCGCGCCAGCAATGTGTCCCGCGCTCGGTATCCTATGCACGTGGCGTGGTCGTGCAGGGCTGGAGGACAGGTGGGGAATGGCGGTCGTAACTGAACCACAAACCGAAAGAAGGTCAGCGCCGCCGGCAGCTCCCGCGATACCGGCAGGGCGTGGCGGTGGCCGCCACAAGCGGTTCCTGATGCTGGTGCTGGGAGCCGTTCTCGTGGCACTCGCGGGACTGGGGCTGCGGCGCTGGCTCGACCGCACCGAGGTGTCCACCGACGATGCTCAAGTAGACGGCCGGATCATCCCGATCTTGCCTAAGGTGGGCGGGTTCGTCGCGGACGTACGGCTGGACGACAACCAGCTGGTGCTGCGGGGCGACACGCTCGTCGTGCTGGACGATCGCGACTACCGGATGCGACTTGCCGAGAAAGAGGCCGATCTCGCGGTCGCGGTGGCCGAGGCGAGCAACGGATCTCGCATCGGCCAGGCTCAGGCCCGGGTGGCGCAGGCGCACGCCACCGCCCTCAGGGCGCGGGCCGACCTCGCTCGAATGCGGCCGCTGGCAGTCAAGATGGCCGTGAGCCAGGAGGAGTTGGACGCCTCTTTGGCCGAGGCAAGAGTGTCCGATGCGTCCCTGGTCGCGGCCCAGGCGGCGCTGGCAGCCGCAGAGGCGCGGGTTAGCGCGGCCCGCGCGGCACGGGATCAGGCAGCGCTGAACCTGGCCTACACCGTGATTTTGGCGCCGAGGACAGGAGTCATCGGCAGAAAGAGAGTGGAGGTTGGTCAGCTGGTCCAGGCGGGCCAACCGCTCACCAACATCGTTCCGCTCGACGACATCTGGGTAACCGCCAACTTTAAGGAGACCCAGACGACCAACATTACTCCGGACCAGCGATCCGAGTTCACGGTGGACGCATACCCGGGCAGGCGGTTCCGCGGCCACGTCGAGAGTCTCGCCCCGGCTACCGGCGCCCGGTTTTCCCTGCTCCCCCCGGACAACGCCACCGGCAACTTTACCAAGGTCGTCCAGCGGATCCCGGTTCGCATTCGGCTCGATCAGCCCAACGATCCCAGGCATCCGCTCCGCCCGGGGATGAGCGCGGTCGTCTCCATCCAGACCAAATGAAGCGCCGCCACCTGGTCGCAATCACGGTCTCGCTCGCGGCAGTAATGGAGCTGATCGACACCCTCATCGTCAACGTGGCCATTCCCCACATGATGGGGAATCTGGGGGTGACGCTGGACCAGATTGCCTGGGTGTCCACCGGCTACATCGTGGCCAACGTCATCGTGATACCGATCAGCGGCTGGCTGGCTGCGCTGTTGGGAGGGCGGCGTTACTTCGCCGGCTCGATCGCCCTGTTCACCGTCGCATCGTTCTTCTGCGGCAACGCCGGCTCGCTGGAGTCGCTGGTGTTGTGGCGCGTGGTCCAGGGCCTGGCGGGCGGGGCGCTGCTCCCCACCTCGCAGGCAATCCTCTTCGAAGAGTTCCCCCGGGAGGAGCACGGGACCGCGATGGCCATCTTCGGAGTAGGTGTGATGTTCGGACCGACGCTGGGACCGACGCTGGGCGGCTACATCACGGACGTGTACGGCTGGCCCTGGATCTTCTACATCAACCTCCCATTGGGCCTGCTGGCGTTCGGGTTGACCCTCGGCTTCATCCGCGACTCGCAACACCAGCAGAGAGTTGGCCGGGTGGACTACGTCGGGCTAATGCTGCTGATCGTAGGCATCGGTACGCTCCAGACGATGCTGGAGCGGGGAGAGCGGCTCGACTGGCTCGACTCGCGCGAAATCGTGAGCTACGCGGCCGCCAGCGCGGTGTCGCTGACGGCCTTCGTATGGTGGGAGCTGAGGACTGAGCACGCGGTCGTGGACCTGCGGATCCTGAAGAGCCGCCAGTTCGCCGCCGGGGTCCTGTTCGCGCTCCTGCTCGGCGTATCCATTTACGCGCCGATCTTCGTCCTCCCGGTTTATCTGCAGGGCCTGCAGGAATTCACCGCCACCCAAAGCGGGCTCGTGATCCTGCCGGGCGCGCTCGCGGGGGCGGTCACCACAGCCATGACTGGGAGGCTTCAGGGAAAGGTCGACGGAAGGGTGTTAATCCTGCTCGGGGTGGCAATCTTCAGCGTCTCTATCTGGCAGCAAGCTCACTTCACCACGGACAGCGGCAAGCCGGACTTCCTCTGGCCGATGATCCTTCGAGGCGTGGGATTGGGCCTGATCTTCGTACCACTGACAAACCTGGCGCTGGCCGACCTGCCGCGGGCCAGAATCCCGAACGGCACCGGGCTCTTCAATCTGATGCGGCAGTTGGGTGGCAGCGTGGGCATCGCGATCGCGGCCACCCTGGTGCAGCGATTCGAGGCGCTGAAGCGGGCCGAGCTGATCGCTCACATCACCCCGTTCAACGATCTGGCCGGCGAGCGGCTGGATGCGATCACCGCGAGCCTCGTGGCCAAGGGGAATATCCCGGTGGTGGCCCGAGACCAGGCGCTGCAGATCGTCGATCAACAGGTGACTCGGCAGGCACTGATGCTGTCGTACGAGCAGATCTTCATGCTCATCGGCATCGCGTTCGCCATGGCGCTGCCGCTGCTGCTCTTGATGCACCGGAGCCGGGCCTCGATATCCGGGCCGGGGGCAGCGCACTAGCCGACCAGGATTCTGGACGAGCGACTCGAGCACTGGTACGGGGTGAGGCGTAACGCTTCGCGCTCACCGAGCGCCGGTGGACGACGGCGATCTTAGCTAGCCGAACGCGCGTAGATGTTGCGTAAAACCCAATTGGTTAGGGACTTCACGGGAGGAGGTAGAACCGATGACCGCCAACGCCGAAAAGGCTCAAGAACGGGCAATCGTATCGAGAGGTGAGTGGACCGCCGTCCGCAAGCCAGAGCTAATACCCTGCGGCCAGTCCTTGCACAACTGCGAGGAAAATGGCCCAACCTGGAGGTCAGCCATGCGACCGTTACTGCTCGCGCTAAGCTTCTCCCTTTCCGCCAGTCTCGTGGCGGCCCAGGGCACGGGAGCTCACGACGCCATACTCGTCATGCCCGATCGGGTCAGCTGGGGCCCGGCCCCCGCTGCCCTACCGCCGGGCGCGAAGGCGGCAGTGCTGCAGGGTAATCCTGAGAAGGCGGAGCCCTTCACCTTGCGGCTCTCGTTGCCCGATGGCTACCGGGTTCCGCCTCACTCTCACCCCGCAGATGAGTTGGTCACCGTCATCGAGGGGGCCTTCCGGATAGGGATGGGCGACAAATTCGACGCCTCCGCCCTGACCACGCTGCGGGCCGGCGGCTTCGTTGCCATGCAGCCGGGAACCCGCCACTTCGTTCAGGCACAAGGAAACACCATCGTCCAGATACACGGGATTGGGCCCTGGAAGATCAACTATGTGAATCCCACCGACGATCCGCGGCAGCGGACACCATAGCCCCTCTGCCGCATGACGACCGCCGGCTCGGGGGGCCCTGAAGGTTCCCTAGTACAGGCCGATGATGGGGGCGGCAACGCGGCGCTCGCGCTGGAGCCGCGGCAGAGCCCCCCAGGCCCGTCGCAGCCGGCGGAGGTCACGCCGGTCTCCAGGGGTGCGCCATTCGTGCAGCGCGAGCAGCAGCGCACCCCCCGACGCGGAGAACACCGAGTAGTCCAGCGGCGACTTGGGACCGAGCGAGATCGCCATCGCGGTGCCGAAGAGGGCCAGCAGCGCCGCGCTGGCCAGCGCCGCCCATCGCACCTGCAGACCGGCGATCAGCGCGACGCCGAGCGACGTCTCCGCCACCGTCGCGGCCCATGCGAGGAACGGAATGGTGACGGCGGGCATGAACGCGTTCACCTCCGCCGTATACTGGATGAATCCCGCGAACCGACTCAGGCCGGGCTCGCCGTCCCAGATCCCGAGGCGGCTCGCGACCGCCGACAGGAACGCCGCGCCGATCGCCACTCGAGCGTAGACGGGTCCGAATCGCTCGAGGCGGTCTCGAGGTGTCGTCATCGCCCGAAGCTCCTGTTGTACTTGACCAGCAGGCCCGAGCGCGCAGTGGCCGGCATGCGGGGCTCGGCCCGACCGCGGTCGAGATTCTGGTCGTGATTGTAGACCACCCATAGGTCGTGGCCCTCACTTACGTTGTAGCGCAGCCGCAGGTTGGCGGTCGCGAGATCGGCGGTGCCGTTGACCTGCAGCACGGCGCTGAGTGAGAGCCGCGGGTT
Organism: Gemmatimonadales bacterium; assembly: GCA_035649975.1. GTDB lineage: Bacteria > Gemmatimonadota > Gemmatimonadetes > Gemmatimonadales > GWC2-71-9 > CAVVWJ01. Next base: position 2,480 of record DASRIN010000343.1, on the reverse strand, counting down.
CGCCGAAGCGAGCACCCGCAGGCGCGTCAGCGGGGACCAGACCCGTTCGTCCCGAGTCGGGAACTCCAGGCGGTCGAGCTGCAGGTCGGCCGAGAGCCGGAGGTGAGCCGAGGCGCGCCACTCGGGCGAGAGCAGCAGCGAGTAGAGCCGGCCATCGTAGTATTCGCCCGCTCGCGCGCTGCCGCCGACCACCACGCGCGGGCCGGTCGAGGCTTTGAGCTTCAGCTCGGCGAACGCGGCCACGTATCGCCCCGCCGGCACCGATGCGTCCGGCACCGGCACGAACGGCACCAGCAGGTCGTCCTCCTGACGCGTCAGGCTGAGGGTCCAGAGCGCGCCGCTCGGCGGCTCGTAGTCCAGGATCGCGGAAGCGGTCGATCCGTCGAACGCTCCGGCCGCGTTGCGATAGGCGAAGGCCGACGCCACGCTCACACGCAACTGGTGCCCTGCCGGCGAGACCACCCAGCCGTAACCCAGCTCCGCCAGGGGCTGGATGGCGTCCGCCCGCTCCACGTAGCCGAGCGCGGGGGTGTAGCGGGCGCCGGTGGTGGCGACGCCGGTGCGATACCACATCCCTCGATTGCGGCGACGTTCCGCCAGCAATCGCAGTGCGCCCCGAGGGAGCACGCCGTCGTCGGGACCGATGCCCACGTCACCGGTGAGCGCCGCCAGGGCGAAGTCGACGTAGTCGTCACCGCCCAGGTGCAGCTCGCCGTCGGCGCCGAGCGCGACCTGGCCCGAGTCCGGGGTCACCCGCGAAGTGAGCATGAGGCCGGCCCAGGAGCGCTGGTTGAGCAGCGACCGCCGCACCCGCACGACACCGAGGTTCTCGTGCACGCCGGAGGGCGTCTGGCCGGTCTGCACGTCGAACAGCCCGACGTCCCAGCCGCCCACCTGTCCCACCAGCCGACCGCCGCCGAGCAGCCGGACCGGCTCGCCGTCCGGCGTGAGGCCGACACGGCGGCTGTTGAACAGCAGGTCCACCTCGCCGGTCTGCACCTCGAACGTGCCGGCGCGCTCCACGAAGAAGGCCCGCCGCTCGGGATAGAACAGCGGGAAGCGGGTGAGGTTGACCCGCTGGTCGTCCACCTCGGCTTCGGCGAAGTCGGTGTTGACCGTGACGTCGAGCGTGAGGTTGGGCGAGAGCGCCGTCTTGAGGTCGCCGCCCGCCTCGACCCGCTGGTCGCGATGCCAGGGCGAGAGTACCGGATCGGGCGCGCGGGTCCCCTCGGACCCGGCCATCACGTAGGGCGTCACCCGGAAGCTGCGGGCGGTGCTGATGTTCTCGATGCTGACCCGCTGCCAGCGGGATGGCTTCCAGAGCGCGAGCGGCGCCGAAGGCTCGATGGCCGGGAAAGTGACTCGCTCGTTAGAATGCGCAGTCAGACGATTGATGCTCAGCCCCAGCTCAGCGCGGCCGTTCCGGGTGGTGAACCGCAGCGTGGTAAACGGAATCCGGAACTCGGCGTGCCAGCCGTCGGCGCCGCGGCGCACCACGAGGTCCCAGACGCCATTCCAGGCGGGGCTGAGGGCGGCGTCGTCCTGCGCGTCGTTGCTGATGGTCCAGTCATTCCGCTGGCCTCCGGGCGTAGTGCTGAAGGTGACGGCGTTCTGCCGGTCGCCGAAGGTGTCGAGCAGCACGTTGAGGAAATCACCCGGCGAGTCGTCGTCGCGAATCATCGAGCTGGCGCGCACGCCGCCCTTGTGCGACTCCCAGGCGTCGACCATGACGTAGATCGCGTCGCTGTCGTAGCCGATGCGCGCCTCGGTGCGCTCGGTGGGGTCGGCGCCGTACGCCGGCAGGTAGACCGTCATGGGCAGCGGTGGCACGGCCTGCCATGCCGGATCGTCGCTGCGGCCGTCGACCCGGATCTCACCCTGGATCTGGGGCAGCGGCCAGACTACGTCGCGCGACGCGGCCGAGCCGAGGGGCTCCTGGGCCGCGGCCGGCGCCGCGCCTCTAAGCACTCCTATAAGAAGGAGCGCCACAGGACGCGCGGTTGACATGAAGCCAAACTATGAGCAGACTGGTCAGGATAGAAGATCCAGTTGAGGAGCGAAAAACCTGACCAGTCGGCCTTGGAGGTAAGGATGATCATCACCCTAGGATCCCTGCGCCGCCTCCTGGCTCTGACACTGATCGGCGTCGGCTGTCGTGGGACGGATGAGCGCTCCAGCAGGGCCGTGCCCGAAGTCAGCCCGGCACGGCTGGAGGAGCACATCCGCTACCTGGCGAGCGACCAACTCGGAGGCCGCGGGCCCGGCACGGCTGGCTACGACTCGGCGGCGCGCTATGTCGCGAAGCACTTCGCCGCGCTCGGCTTGGACTCCTCCGGGACCAAAGGGTACTTCCAGCCGGTTGCGCTGCTTCGTTCGCGCCCCCTCGAGGGGAGCAGCCTGGTCCTGGTCGGACGGTCCGGCCGCCGTGCGATCACCCCTTACCGGGACTACGTGCCGCTCCCCGACTTCGTCACCCGCCG
>DASRIN010000342.1:0-3529 GCA_035649975.1 Gemmatimonadales bacterium | reverse complement strand
GGTCACGTAACCGCCCTGTGCCTTGAGCTGCTCTATTTCCGGGGCATACGCGGCGAGCACCTCCTCGGCGGTTGCCTCGGCGGGGACCCGCTCGGCGTTGGGCCAGCGCTCGTACTCAATGCCCAGCTTCGCCAGGTAGGTCGTCACTTCATCCCGATCTGTCAGGGTGCGCTGTTCGTCGGGAATCCTCACACTTGCCATGTCGTCCCTCGCTTTCGTCCAAGCACTTCGAACAGAAACTCCAGCACTTCCAGGTGTCGCTTTGCCTGGGAGAGATCCCGGCCCCAGGTGTAGAGCCCGTGCCGGCGGATCAGAAACCCATGCGCCTTCGGGTGCTCGGCCAGGAGCGCCTCGACCCGCGGTGCGGCGGCGGCCCAGTCCTGGGTGTTGTCGATTATAGGCAGCCACTCCCGGTGCTCGTCAGTAGCCACTCCCTCCAGGCCTTTCAGCATTTCATAGCCTTCGATCGCCAGACCGCCTGCCGGGGCGGCATCCGAGAGAATCGTGCTCCAAATCGAATGGGTATGCAAGACCGCCCCGGCTGCCCGGGCTCGGGTGATGGCGACATGAAGGCTGGCTTCCGCCGAGGGCCGGCCGGGGCCCGATAGGTTATTTCCCAGCTCGTCGATCTCCAGCACCTGGTCAGCGGAGAGAGCGCCCTTGTCCACCCCGCTGCTGGTTATGGCGAGACGCAAGGGAGCGCGGCTGACCACCGCGCTGAAGTTCCCGCTGGTGCCCAGGGCCCAGCCCCGGGCGTGACACTGGCGGCCCATCTCGGCCAGCTGGCCGGCCAGCTCGACGAAGGTCATGGGATCAAGGATACAGCGTCCCGATAGAGCCTGTCAGTTGTGCCAGTTGCCCCCGGTGCCGGCCAATGGGAGCATGAGAACACACCTTCATGACCATCAGATTGGTGGGTCTTTTCCTCCTCCTCGGCGCCGGGGCGGCCGAGGCGCAAAAGACCGATTCGGTCTGGATCCGGAACGGAGACCGGATCACCGGAGAGGTGAAATCCCTGTCTCGGGGATTGCTCAAATACTCGACCGACGACCTGGGCACCATCTACATCGAATGGGACAAGGTCGATCGGATCAGCACGTCGACCATCGTGGAAATCCGTCTGGCCACGGGCCGCAAGTTCTACGGGCCCCTGGGTTTGGCTCCCAGCGGCCGGCTGGTCCTGGGGGAGGTCACCCTTCAGTTGTCCGAGATCGTGGGGATGACACCGATCGAGGGCAAGTTCCTGGCCCGCCTGAACGGATACTTCGACCTGGGATTCTCGTTCCAGAAGGCCCACAGTGCAGTTCAGCTCTCGACCGGAGCCAGGGTGCAGTACCGGGGGCCCGGGGCCGAAACCACCCTCGATCTCACCGCCTTCATCGAAGACCGGGAGGACGCCAGCAAGAACTCGCGCCTCTCCACCTCGCTCACTGAACGGCTATTCCTGAGCAATCGGTGGAGCACCGGGTTCGTCGTGGGGTATGACCGGAACGATGAGCTCGATCTATCGGGGCGGGCACGGCTGGTCGGCTTCGGAACCCGGATGCTGGCGCAATCCAACCACATCGAGTTCCTGGCCAGCGGGGGCATGGTGCTGACCCGGGAGCGGTACTTCACGACCGATTCGACCAGCACCGGCTTCGAGGGGCTGCTGGGCGTCGCCTTCCGCGCGTTCCGCTACGACCAGCCCAAGCTCGATATCTCGTTGACCAGCCAGGCATACCCCAGCTTTTCCGTCGCGGGCCGGGTGAGACTGCAGAGCGATCTACGAGTGTCGTACGAGTTGTGGAAGGACTTCATGCTGACCGGGACACTGTTCGATAGCTATGACAGCAAACCGCCGGTGGAGGACGTCCCCAAGAACGACTACGGGACCACACTCGGGATTAGCTGGACCTTTTGAGCCCCGGAGCACAGCTCATTTAGTGATGATGCGGCTGATGGTGCCCTGACTCGACGCCCGAAGGAGTGGGGCCACCATGTTCCCGGACATCGTGCAGGTAGACGGAATCAGCCCGCGCTACACTGGGCCACGCTTTGCCGCCCTCAGGCAGCACGACCCCGCCAATGGCCCCCATGCCTCCGTCAACCAGCACCTTCCCCGTCGGATTGTTGTACTCGGCGGTGATGCGATACAGGTGGTCGGGCTCCAGCCGGACGCCGAAGGGCAGGAAATAGCGAATGGGCATGCCGACGAGCTCGCCCCGGCCGCCGATCTTGGGACGTGCCTCCCAGATCACCTTCCCGGTCGAGACGTCTTCGAGCCGGAGTCCGGTGCCATACCGGTGAAGGTGGCTCCCCGCCGCGAGCAGTCGTGCCGCGACGGCCGGCCGGCCTTCCCAGCTCCGGGTCGAGCGGCCCGGCGGCAAGTCGAAGGCGTGCTGCCCCGCCGGCGGCATCACGTCCAGATATACGGGACGGATCGGGAGGGGCCGGAGCCAGGAGGTGGATGGGGTAAACCCGAGCCGCACCCGAACCTTCACGCCGTGGTGCGCTTTGGACGTCGGATTGTGCAGCATGGCGGTCACCAGGAGACTGTCACCGCGATGCAGTGGGTAGCCGAGGAACCAGGGAAGGCTGTAGGGCTTGGTCTCGGAGCCAGCCGCGCCGATGCGAAGCCTGATCTGGCTGAAGAGCTCCCGCTGCTCCGGCGCGATCACATTCAGGTGGTGAAGCGCTCCCGGGAGCTGCTCGCCTCGCTCGTCGACCACGTCGAACGCCATGCTTCGGAGCCAGCCCTCGACCGGCAACGCGAGCCTGAGCGGCTGGGGCTGCTCCAGCGCGTCATGGTCGGCCGCCGCCGGGAGGTACAAAGGTCCCAGCTCGATGGTGTACTCCTCGGTGGGGCCGACGGCGCCCGCTCCGAGGAGGCCGGCCAGGCAGGCGGCCAGCACCAGCCAGCGCCAGCGTCGGCGCGGAAGCATGCGGCTCACCATCCCTGCGCTCGCTCCCAGGCCCGCACCCGCGCCCGGCCGGCGTCGAACAGCCGCTCGTAGTTTCCCTTTCGCACTTTCTCGCTGGCCTCCGGGCTGAGTAGGCTCCACAGCGGACGATACATCTCGAACACCGCGTAATACTGCGTCGTATCCTTGGGCGCCACCACGTCCGAGCCGAACAGAAAACGGTCGGAATATCGCTCGATCAGGGTGGCGGCGCGACGCGTGGTCTCTGGTGTCGCCAGAAGATACTTGGCGACCTCGTCCCAGCTTATATCGAAGTAGACGTGGCGCAAGCCCGGGTCGGAGAGAATCCCTTCCACGATCACCCCCTGGTTGGGATTCCGTTCGGTCGCCGGCGCGGAGGCGGACGCCTGCACCGGACGTACGATCCGTCCCAGCCCCATGTGGGCCCAGATGATAGTAGTCTTGGGGTGCCGTCGCAGCAGCGCCTTCATCTGGCTGAGAAAGACCGGCTCCGCCCCCGCCTTGGCGAACGGCATGTCCATGTCGTTGTGGATCAGGACGACCAGTCCCACCTCGCCGGCCAGGTCTAGGATCCGGTCCAGGGCAGGATCGGTGAGGCTGGCCAC
>DASRIN010000341.1:0-4885 GCA_035649975.1 Gemmatimonadales bacterium | reverse complement strand
CGGGGTGAAGGACATCCTCAGCAGGTCCCCGGTGCGCAAGAAGGTCTACGACTGCGCCACCTGCCTGAACACCCAGCACGGGCGCTGGGCCATGGCCAGCCTCTACTCGATGTGCGCCACGGACATCTACATCCGCCTGTGCGCGGCGGGCATCATCTCCGACTGGAGGATCATCTGATGTCGGAGCTGGAGACCGTCGAATACGACGTGCTGGTGATCGGCGCCGGCGGCGCTGGGTTGCGCGCGGCCATCGAGGCCTCGGCGGCCGGGGTGAAGGTGGGCCTCATCTGCAAGTCGCTGCTGGGCAAGGCCCACACCGTCATGGCCGAGGGCGGAGTCGCGGCTGCGTTGGCCAACGTGGACGACCGGGACAACTGGAAGGTTCACTTCGCCGACACCATGCGCGGTGGCCAATACGTGAACAACTGGCGGATGGCGGAGCTGCATGCGAAGGAAGCACCCGACCGGGTGCGTGAGCTGGAGGCGTGGGGCGCGCTCTTCGACCGGACCGATGACGGCCGCATTCTCCAGCGGAACTTCGGGGGACACAAGTATCCCCGGCTGGCGCATGTGGGAGACCGAACCGGCCTGGAAATGATTCGGACCCTCCAGGACCACAGCATCCATCAGGGCATCGACGTGCATATGGAATGCACGGTTCTTCAGCTCTTTACTGACGGGGGGCGGGTGACCGCCGCCCTGGGCTACGACCGGGAGCGGGGCCGCTTTCGCTTGTACCGTGCCAAGGCCGTGGTGCTCGCGACCGGAGGGATCGGGCGGGCATACTCGATAACTAGCAACAGCTGGGAATACACCGGTGACGGCCACGCCCTCGCCTACCACGCCGGCGCCGCGCTCCAGGACATGGAGTTCGTGCAATTCCACCCTACCGGCATGGTCTGGCCCCCTAGCGTGCGTGGCATCCTGGTCACCGAAGGCGTGCGGGGCGAGGGCGGGGTGCTGCTGAATCGGCAGGGCAAGCGCTTCATGTTCGACGACATTCCTGACAACTACCGAACCCAGACCGCCGATAGTGAGGAAGAAGGGTGGCGCTACACTCAGGGTGACAAGAGCGCGCGGCGGCCGCCCGAGTTGCTGACCCGGGATCACGTTGCCCGGTGCATTCTGCGTGAGGTCCGGGAGGGCAGGGGCAGTCCCCATGGCGGGGTATTTCTCGATATCTCCTGGATCAAGCGCAAGCTGCCTGATGCACGGAAGCACATCATTCGAAAGCTTCCCAGCATGTATCACCAGTTCAAACAGCTCGCCGACATCGATATCACCACTACTCCCATGGAGGTCGGCCCCACCACGCACTACATCATGGGCGGAATCCGGGTGGACGGCGACAGCCAGAGCTCCACCCTGCCCGGGCTCTTTGCCGCGGGGGAATGCGCGGCGGGACTCCACGGGGCCAACCGGCTGGGGGGGAACTCCCTCTCGGACCTGCTTGTCTTCGGCAAACGGGCCGGGGACTTTGCTGCGGCCTTCGCAGGCGGTCACCGGATCGGCGAGGTTGATCTGGCCGAGGTTGACGAGGCCATCCGATGCGCCCTTGCCCCCTTCGAGCGGGGCGCCACCACCAATGGCGGCGGGCCCTATCATGTGCAGCAGGAGCTCCAGAACGTGATGCAGACGTTGGTCGGGATCGTGCGGACCGAGTCGGAGATGAATGGGGCACTCCAGCGCATTGATACCTTGAAAGAACGGGCTCGGCAGGTGGGAGTCACCGGAAATCGGGAGTACAATCCCGGATGGCACACCGGGTTGGACCTACCCAATCTCCTGACAGTTTCGGAGGCGATCACCCGGGCGGCGATCGAGCGGCGGGAAAGCCGGGGCGGGCACTTTCGCGAAGACTACCCCGACAAAGACCCGGTGGGAGCAACGTTCAACATCGTGATCCGCAAAGGAGAGGATGCCCGCATGCGCCTCACTCGTGAGCCGGTGCCCGAGCTGCCGCCCGAGCTCAAGCGGGTCATCCAGGAACAGAGATGACCGGCACCGGCGCGGTGACCAGCGAAACGATGCAGCCCGATCTGGCCGAGACCGGTGCGGTCGAAGAGCAGCGGCCACCCGAGTCGAAGCCTGAGCCAGCCGCCAGTGCCACCTTTCGGGTGTGGCGAGGCGACCGGCAGGGCGGGAGTCTGGTCGACTATACCACGCCGGTTTCTCCGGGCATGGTGGTGCTTGACGCCATCCATCAGATCCAGGCCGAGCAGGCCAACGATCTCGCGGTTCGCTGGAACTGCAAGGCGGGCAAGTGCGGGTCCTGCTCGGCCGAGGTGAATGGATCGCCCAAGCTCATGTGCATGACTCGATTGAGCGAGCTGCCGCTGGAGAAGCCAGTGACCGTCGAGCCGATGCGGGCCTTCCCCCCGATCAAGGACTTGGTCACCGATGTTTCCTGGAATTTCCAGGTCAAACGTCGCATCAAGCCCTTCAAGGCGCGGACGCCGGATGCACCGGATGGAACCTGGCGGATGGCTCAGTCAGATGTTGACCGGGTGCAGGAGTTCCGGAAGTGCATCGAGTGCTTTCTCTGCCAGGATGTCTGCCATGTGCTCCGCGATCATCACCTGCATGAAGAGTTCATCGGGCCGCGCTTCCTGGTCCACGTGGCGGCACTGGAAATGCATCCGCTGGATGTGGAGGACCGGGTGGAGGACCTGCAGCGGACCCAGGGCATCGGCTACTGCAACATCACCAAGTGCTGCACCAAGGTCTGTCCCGAGCACATTACCATCACCGACAACGCGATCATTCCGCTCAAGGAGCGGGTGGTGGACCAGTTCTTTGATCCGATCGGGAAATTGGTGAAGATTTTCAGCCGGAAATCGACTCGCGACCATGTTTGAACCAAAGCCCATCACCAAGGATGGCATCCCGGCCGCGCTCCAGAAGGCGGAGCGATACCGGGTCATCAACGATCCTACCTCAGCCGAAAGCATCTGTCTGGACGTGCTCGCAATCGATCCCGAGAACCAGCAGGCCCTGGTTGCGCTCCTGCTGGCGATCACTGACCAGTTCGATAAGGGACCGACCGAGGGTGCCCGTCGAGCACGGGAAGTGCTGCCCCGATTGAAGGGCGAGTATAAGCGAGCGTATTACGCCGGGATCATCTGCGAACGATGCGCCAAGGCCCAGCTGCGGTCCGGCTCGCTCCGCTCGGGGGAAATGGCATACCACTGGCTGCGCGAGGCCATGACATGGTATGAGCGAGCGGAGGCGCAGCGTCCACCGGGAAACGACGAAGCCATCCTGCGCTGGAATACCTGCGGGCGCCTCCTGGAGCGCTACCCCCAACTCCAGCCCGGCAGTGATGAGCCGGTGCCGCTGACCCTGGAATGACTACTTGACAGCAGGAAGACAGTTCGATAACCATTGAACTGTGAAAACGCCCCCCCGCTCGTCATTGAGCGAGAAACAGTTTGCCCTGATCGCCAAGGCGCTGGCCGACCCCCGCCGGATGGCGGTGCTGGAAGTCATCGCCGGCGAGCGGGAGTGTCCCTGCCAGAAACTTCGGGAGGAATTCCCCGTATCGAAGGCTACGATCTCGCACCATATCAAGGAGCTGGTGCGAGCGGGCCTGGTGGAGGCACACCGCGATGGGCAGTATCTCCATTGCGAGGTCCGGCGCGACGTGCTCGAGGCGTACACCGCCGAGCTGCTGCGCCGGGCGGGTGGTCGGCTCAAAGCTTCCGTGGCCTAGTCGTGTGTGGATAAGGTCGGGAAGTTTTTTGTTTGCTTAGAGTTCGATGGTTATCGAACTATCGTACCAATTGTGTAACAGGGCCGGAGTCGGAGCCACAGAGTCGAATCCGGCTTCGGTCAAACGACGAGTAGATGTGGCTCACTGATGGCGTGCATTCTGGGGAGGCAATTATGCGGATTCGGCGACTGGCGATACCGGGGTTCCTGGCACTGGCAGGTGTCAGCATTGCAGCTCTGACTCTGCGCGGCGAGAAGGAGCCTCCCACCGCGGCGCCGCTGCAGGCGGTTACCGTAGCCCAGGTTCTCCAGCGTGAAATCGCTGACTGGGACGAGTTTACCGGCCGGCTGGAGGCGGTAGACCAGGTGGAAATTCGTCCCCGGGTGTCGGGGTACATCACCCGGGTGCTGTTCGATGAGGGCAAGGAGGTCAAGAAGGGTGAGGTCCTCTTCGAGATCGATCCTCGTCCCTACCAGGCGGACCTGGCTCGGGCCGAGGCCGAGCTGGAGCGGGCCCGCTCCGCCGCGGCGCTCGCTGCCAGTGAAGTCCAGCGCGCCGGTAAGCTGGTCACCGCCCAGGCTATCTCCCGGGAGGAATACGACAGCCGTACCAGCGCCGAGGCGCAGGGCGGTGCCACTGTTCGGGCCGCCGAAGCCGAGGTACAGACCGCCCGGCTGAACCTCAACTGGACCCGGGTGCGGTCTCCCATCAGCGGCCGAGTGAGCAACGCGCTGGTCACTCCGGGCAATCTGGTCGAGGCAGGACCACCTTCGGCCACCCTGCTCACCACGGTGGTGTCGCTCGATCCGATGTACGTCTACTTCGACAGCGATGAGCAGACCTACCTGCGCTATGGCAGTCGCGCCCGGAGCAGTGGGGCAAACTGGCGAGACGATCGGCTTGCGGTCCATCTCGGGCTGGCCAACGAGTCGGGCTACCCTCACGCGGGCCGGCTCGACTTCGTCGACAACCAGATCGATCCTCGCACCGGAACCATCCGCACCCGGGCCGTCTTCTCCAACCGCTCGCGCGCACTGACCCCGGGGCTCTTCGCCCGGGTCAAGCTGGTGGGCAGCCACAAGATCGACGCGCTGCTGGTGCGAGATGCCGCCATCGGCACCGATCAGGACCGCAAGTTCGTCCTGGTGGTTGGTCCGGGGGACTCGCTCGCCT
>DASRIN010000340.1:0-5347 GCA_035649975.1 Gemmatimonadales bacterium | reverse complement strand
CCACCCGATCTCTCCCGCGCCGGGTGTTCGCCGCAGCAGCGGGGTGACGACGTTCCCTTCCTGCCGAAGTGCCGGCACCAGCACCGAGCCGATCAGGCCGTTGGCTCCGCTCACCAGGATCCTCAGTTTTGAGTGATCGGGCCTCATCTCAGCTCCACTTACATTGGGGAACATGCCAGCTCCACCCGCTAGCCTCCTGGCCTTGCTGGTGCTTGCCATGCTGCCGGCCGCCGGCTGCGCGCAGAGCCCGCCGACCACCCGACTCCGCTGCGAGGTAAGCCAGATCTCGGATGGCGACAGTTTCCGCTGTCGGGACGGGCGCCGGGTGCGTCTCACCGGCATCGATAGCCCCGAATCCGGGCAGCAGCCCTTCGGCGCCAGGTCTCAGCAGGCGCTGGCCCGCTGGCTTCCCCTTGGCTCCACCGTTGATTTGGAGCTGGATGTCGCGCCCACCGACCGCTACGGCCGGCAGCTGGCCTACGTCTGGGCCGATTCGACCTTGATCAACGAGGCCATGGTTCGGGAGGGCTGGGCCCTGCTCTACACCGTGCCGCCCAACGTCAAGTATGCCGAGCGGTTGGGGGAGGCGCAAAAGGAGGCCCGCACCTCGGGTGCGGGCCTGTGGGGGGAAGGCGGGTTCGAATGTCCGCCGAGTGACTTTCGGCGGAACCGCTGCGTTATCCGACCTTGATCTGCTTCATCATGCCGTGAACCAGATGCGGCTTGCCGTCCTTGGCGTCGGGGACGAAGCACATGAGCCCGTAGTTTCCCGGTTCCAGGTCGGCGGTGAAGGTGGCGCGGGCACCCTTATCCAGAAACACCACACCCCCGATCGGCTCGGCCGGCGGCGGGCCTTTCATGCCGCTCTCGGCCCAGTGGCCAAAGTCCTCGACCTTCTTTCCTGGCGCCAGCTTGAGCAGGACGAGCTCGTGGGGTTGGGGGCCGGCGTTCTCCACCAGAATGGTGCGGCGCCCGGGCGTGAGCGCCGCGGAAGGCTGGTAGTCATAATCAACCATCTTGATGGTGACATCGGCCGGGGGGAGAGTGCTTGCCGCCGAGGCCGCAGCGGTCGTGACCTCGAGCCCCCGCACCATTCCCTTGGCCGCGTGCATGACGCCGTCGGTTCCGGGGATGAAGCAGAGGATGGCGTACTGACCCGGCTCGAGAACTGAGGTGGCGTTGGCTTCCTTTCCCTGCGGTATTGCGTTGGGCCCGCCGACGAACTTGATCCACGCAGGCGGAGGGCCGGGGTTCTTCATGGCCTGCGCCAGGTCCTCGAGGGTCTTGCCCTGCTCCAGCTTGATCAGCTGGGCTTGATGCAGCTCGCTGCCCTGGTTGGTCAGGTGGATGGTTGTGACCCCTGCCGGGATCTTCGCCGGCGCCTCGAACCCAAAGTCTTTCGCAACGACCTGCACGGTGGGCGAGCCGCTCTCGCCGGTTGAAGCGGGTGGGTTGGAGGCGGCCTGATCGGCGGGTCGGGACTGGTCGGCCTTGCACCCACTCAGCATTCCGGCCAGGATCAGCGCGCAGCCGCAATTACGGCAGAAACGATTCATGCAATCTCCGGTTGAGAAAGGGTAGATGAGCGCGGCCAAAATGCGCGCTCGGGCAGAAAATTTCCAGGGGCAGCCTGCTTGCCCCCCAAACGCCCGCGGGTATGTTCTCGCACTGACCTCTGGGTGGAACCTCCATGATCTTCGTCTGGCTCGGCTGGCTGCTCCTGGCGACGTCACTTCCCGGCGCCTTGGCGGCCCAGGCCCGGGATACCCTGTCTCAGCCACCGTCGGTGTTTCGGCCCCTTCCGCTGCCGACGCCGAACCGCCAGCGCAGCGGCTCCGGGCGCCCGGGGCCGGGCTACTGGCAGCAGCGGGCGGACTACCGCATCACCGCGACCCTCGACACCGTCAAGCGGGAGATCCGGGGGCAGGAAACCATCCACTACACCAACAACTCGCCCGATGCCTTGCCGTATCTCTGGCTGTTCCTGGAGCAGAACATCTGTGCTCCGGGCAGCGTCACCAACAAGCTGAACCAGCCACCACTGGTCTTCCTCGGCTCCACCTTCGACTTCTCCTGCAAGGGATTCAAGGGCGGAGTGACGCTGGAGCGGGTAGCCGTCAACGGGCAGACCGTGGATCCTGCGGTGTACGGCACCACCATGCGCATCGATCTCCCTCGTTCTATTGCCCCGGGCCGCGCCGCCGATCTGCAGATTCGCTGGCGGTTCCCGGTCCCGGACTACGGGGCCGGCCGGATGGGGCGCGACGGCGCGCTCTACCAGATTGCCCAGTGGTATCCCCGCATGGTGGTCTACGATGACGTGCGGGGCTGGAATCACGAGCCGTACATCGGGGCCGGAGAGTTCTACCTGGAGTACGGGAGCTTCGACGTCAGCCTCACGGTCCCGTCCAGCTACCTGGTGGCCGCTACCGGCACGCTCCGCAATCCGGAGCAGGTTCTCACTCCGCAGCAGCGGGAGCGGCTGGAGATCGCAAAAACATCCACCAAACCGGTTGCCATTGTCACCGAAGATGAAGCCGGGAGAGCGGAGCGGACCCGGCCCTCCGGTCGGGCACCACGCATCTGGCGATTCACCGCCGACAGCGTCCGGGACTTCGCCTTTGCCGCAGGGCCGGATCTGCGCTGGGATGCCAGCGCCTACCACAAGGTCCTGATCCACACTCTCTACCGGCCCCAGGCAACCCGGTGGGTCGAGGCCAACCGCATGGCCCGCGAGGCCATCAGGTTCTTCAGCGAGCAGTGGTATCCCTACCCCTATCCCCATGCCACCACGGTGGAGGGCCCAATCGAGGGGATGGAGTACCCGATGCTGACCTTCGTGCCTCACAGTCCCTCCCGTGAGGAGCTCCACTGGGTGTTGTCCCACGAGTTCGGCCACCAGTGGTTTCCCATGGTGGTCGGATCCAACGAGCGGCTGTACCCGTGGATGGACGAAGGCTTCAACACCTTCATCGATCTGGCGGGCGCCGCGCACTACTTCGCGGGAACTCCCTACGGAGACTCCATCGAGGTCCATCCGCTGCATCTGTACCCGGACCACGCCGTTCCCGGCCAGGAACAGCCGCTCATCCTCCGGCCGATCGAGGGAAAGGACCTCTTCTGGACCGCCTATCAGAAGCCGGCGCTCATGCTGCAGACCCTTCGCTACGAGGTGCTGGGCAAGGATCGTTTCGATCCGGCATTCCGCCAATACATCCGGACCTGGGCCTATAAGCATCCCACCCCGGCCGACTTCTTCCGGCTCATGCGGGACGCCTCCGGAGTGGATCTGGACTGGTTCTGGCGGGATTGGGTGTACACCACGGCCCGGCTGGATCAGGCAGTGGACTCGATCAGCGGGGGGAAGGTGCATCTCTCCAACCGCGGCACCATGACACTGCCGCTGGAGCTGGAGATCATCTATGAGGACGGCTCCACCGAGCGGGTGCGCCTGCCGGTCGACATGTGGAACTTGGGCCCCCGCTTCGACTACCGGCTCAAGTCGGAGAAACCGGTGCGGCAGGTAGTGGTGGACCCGCGTAGGGCGCTGCCGGATGTTGATAGGAGGAACAATCAGACCGGCCGGTAAGCCAATCAGTCACCACACAGTTCACCACAGAGGCACAGAGGACACAGAGGGATCGCTTACTCCCGAAGTCCTCGACATCGCGTCTGCAAGCTTCGGGTACAAGATTTTTTTGGTGGGTTCTGGAGGAGGAGCTTATCTGGTCACCGGAGGCTCTCTGTGCCTCTGTGGTGAATACCTGGTCTTAAGCGCTGACTGACGCACGTCTGACCAAGAGCAGATCGGTGATGTTATCCAGGGTGAGCAGCCCGACCAGGCTCCCGCTCGCGTCCACCACCGGCAACGCGGGCAGCCGGCTGGTCCGGAGCCGGTCCAGCGCCTCCTGGAATCCGAGCGTCGGGGAGACTGTCGGGACGCTGGGCGTCATGGCCTCCGCCACGGTGGCGCCCGCGCCCTTCTGGGAGAGGCCGCGGATCAGGTTGTCCCGGGTGAGCATTCCTTCGGTGCGACCATCGTTGTCCACCACCGGAAACTCGCGCTGCTCTCCACTGAGCAGGAGCTCGACCGCCTGGCTCAGCGGGGCATGCACCGGAATGGAGCGAAAGTTCGTCACCATCATCTGTCGCACCTGCAGACCTTCCCCCGCAGCCCGGGCTTCCACCGCCGCCGCTTCGGCATTGGCGCCGAGGAAGACGAAGAACGCCACCAGCGCGAGAATCGGCTCGCCCTTGGTGATGCCGTAGAGCCCGCCCACCGCCGCCAGGGTCTGCCCCAGGGTCGCAGCGATCCGGGTGCCCCGCACCAGTCCCACCCGGCTCGCCAGCAGCGCGCGCAGCATCCGCCCGCCGTCCATGGGGAAGGCCGGGATCAGGTTGAACAGCAGGAGATAGATGTTGACCGCCATCAGCCGGACCAGAAACGACTCGTCCGCCAGGATGGGGTCCCGGAGGGTGGGCTGTTGGTCGGATAGCAGCACGATGAGGTAGAGAACGACTGCGATCGCCAGGGTAACCAGCGGCCCCGCTATGGCGATGAGGAACTCCTGCTTCGGCTGATCCGGGATCCGCTCCAGCCGGGCGACGCCGCCGATCGGTAGCAGAATGACATCGGGCGTCCGCACGCCGAAGCGCCGGGCCATGAGGATGTGCCCGAACTCGTGCAGCACGATGCAGACGAACAGGGCGAGTAGAAAGAGGGTGATTCCGAGCGCGGCGGCGGCGCCGCTCACGCTGTAGGCGCTGAATGCCCACCAAGCGATGAAGAGCACGAAGGTCACGTGCACCTTGATGTCGGTGCCCGCGATCGTCGCAATCCGGTAGGACCATCTCATCATCCGCCCCTCTGCTCAGGCTACCCCCAACATAGCGGGGCAGCGGGGCCGTGGGGCAGCGGGGCCGTGACCGCCTGACCGACCGACCGCCTGACCGACTAGACCAACACCCTCAACCCGAACTCCGGCCTGCTGTCCAGCACCAGCCGCCGCTTACTGGCCACCGGCGCGGGTGCGGGTACCGGCGAAACGGTATGGGCTTCGTTCGGCAGCGGATGGAGCTCAGCCCAATGCGACATCGCGGTGCGGAAGACCACCTGGGCATCGATCGAGGACAGGTTGAACTCCCGGATGTACATCATGATCGCCTGGTCGGGCTGGACTTCGTGCGCCAGGGCCTCAGCGGTCTCCCGCGCCATGCGCACGTGGGTTGCGGCCACTGCTTCGTCGGCCACGGAGGCTGCCAGCCGGCACTCGAGGTTGGTCTCCTCGACGTACTGGACTCGGCGGCGCAGCGCGGTCACCAGTTGGTCCGGCCTCAGCAGGCTCCA
>DASRIN010000339.1:0-2383 GCA_035649975.1 Gemmatimonadales bacterium | reverse complement strand
TAGGCGATGTCTGCACTCACTCCCTGAATGTCGCGGAACTCGAGCGCGCTGGCGCCGGAGACCACGCCCTTGCGCCAGTGTTGGCCACCGTCGCTGGTCACCACGAAGGTGCCGCCGACGCCGCTGGCCCACACGACGCGCCGGTTCACCGGGCTCACCGCCTGGAGCCGGTTGGTGGTGCCACTGTGCTGGGTGATGATGGTCGGCGCAGCCTGCACCGCCTGGCCGCGCGCGGCGGGGTTATCGGATGGGTCGGAGGTGGGGGAGCAGGCGAGAATCAGCGGGCCCGCCAGCACAGTCGCGCTGGTGAGGATCAGGGAGTGAGCCATATCGTCTCCGGAAGGAAAATGGAACGGAGGTCACTCAGAGTTACCGCCCGCCACCTCGCTTCGCAACACCTCCTCAGGGGCCTGTACGATCCACCAGCTCGGTCCGGTCCGTCGGGGTAGCAACCGGATGCTCGAGGGTTAGCCCGACGCCGGGGCAATAAAACTTGTTCTCCACTGCTCCCGTCTCCAGCGGGTTGCGATCCTCGGTCTTGATGCAGCCGGTAAAACCGCCGAACGGCACGGTAATGCTCTCTCCCAGGGAGACGACCGTCGCAATGTCTTCCGCCTCGCCGGCAGCAAACTCCTGGCGATACTCCTGATCAACGTGGGCCGCGGGATCGGCCCACATGATGATACCCGGCTGCGCTCCATTGACTCCTGCCTCCCACGATCCTTCGGTGCTGACCACCTGCCCATTCTCGAGCTCCCGCGAATCCTCGCCCAAATACCAGACGTTGCCGTCGCCGTCCTGGGCGTACCAGTCGAAAGTGTCTTCGATCAGCTCGTCACCGGCGAAGACCTGATCGTGGACGATGGTCGCCTGTATTCCGAGGATCGTCTTGGTAGCAGCCAGTACCTCGACCGTATTGGTCTCCGAGCCATCGGACGTGGCGTAGTGATGGGTCGTCCCTGGCGTCAGGGGAAAGAACTGGTTGCTTACGCGAGGGACGAATGTGCTTGGCTCGGGGAGTGGAGCGGGGTCTGGTCCGGTGGGGCCGTCACTACCACACGCGCTCAGGGACACCAGCGCGACAAGGAGGCAGACCCTATCCAGTGAGTTCTTCCTCGGCATAAACCGTCCTTGGGGAGGGGTGCACATCACCTCTGGAACAACTGAGCGGGGACGGTTTATGACAACGCGGGTGCGAAACTCAGCGCGAGGCAGGAACGAGCGGCAGGAGATACCGCCCGGCGCTGTCGGGCACAATGTCGGTGGTCACCCTAGAGTTGCGCTTAATCAGAATCGAGCGCTGTCCCACCTTCAGCTCCACAGCCGGAGCTGTTCGAGGGATCCGGATCTCGATCCGTGCGGAAGCACCGTTTTGTCGGACGATGAGACGGTCGGCCTCGGACGCAAAGGTGGTCTTTCCGCCTGCAGCTCTGACCGTCACCTCACTCCCATCGCTCAGCGACACCACGGCGGTGTCGCCCGGCTCAGGCGAGGCGAACTCGATAGTGAGCCGATCTCCCGGCACCACGGCGATGCCGGCCCGCGATACCAGGGTGTCAGGCAGTAACGGAGTCTCCCTTGGACTCGGAGCCGGTACCTCCTCCCCGTGGACCAGTCGCTTGATCAGGCCTGGCAAGGGAGACCCCGGCGCCGCATACGCCGCCCCTGCTGCAGCCAGCGCCAGGATGATGGACGCGGCCACACGCTGCCAGCCTCTCCAACTGCGACCGGCTCGGGCCACTACGCTGCGGGCAGTTATGGGGGGTAGGACATGATCCAGCAGGCCCAGCCGGTCCCGGATCCAGGCGTCTTCCCCTCGCGCCTGATCGAGCCGGGCCTGGCACTCGGAGCACGTCCTCAGATGCAGCTCCACTTCCGAGGCCTGCCGGAGGCTGGGGTCCAGCGCCAACTCCACCTGCTCCCGGTCAAGGTGCATGCGGGCCCTCGCCATAGGCTTCCCGGAAGGCTCGTTTGGCCCGTGCCAGCAGCGTTCCGATGCTGGCCTCGTGCAGCTGTAGCGCCGCTGCAAGGTCGCGATAGCTGTACCCCTCGGCTCGCAACAACAGGAGCTCTCGTTCCCGGTCAGGCAGGGCGCTGAGAGCAGCCCGAACCCGGACGCTGTCGTTTTCGCCGCCCCCATCAGGAAGTCCGGGTGGATCGGCCACAGTCATCTCCACCCGGGCGCCCGCGAGCAGCCGAGCTCGCCGCACCTGACTGGTCCTGACATTGCGAAACAGGTTCATCGCCACAGTGACCAGCCAGGGGACTGGGCGCTCCGGCATGGATCCTCTCCGGTACAAGCGGATGAAAGCCTCCTGCGCCAGGTCGGCCGCAAGATCCGGCTCGCCCGACAGTCGATCCAGGTAGCGGAAGACCCGAGCAA
>DASRIN010000338.1:0-3087 GCA_035649975.1 Gemmatimonadales bacterium | reverse complement strand
CCGGGCCAGAGACGGGGAGAGAGTCGAGGTGCTGGATGGGGCCGGGCTCCAGGGAGCTGGGGTCCTGGTACGGGTTGGGCGGGGATGGGCCGTGGACGTCACCGCTTCGCAGCGCACCCAGCGACCACCGGCGCTCACTCTCGCGGTGGCAGCGGGCGATCGCGAGCGCTTCTCCTGGATGGTAGAAAAGGCCGTCGAGCTGGGAGTCACCCGCATCGTTCCGCTCGAGACGGCTCGCACTGCGGGCGTTGTTACCGGTCTCAAGCGCGCTCACATCGGCCGGCTGCAGCGCTCGGCTCTGGAATCGATCAAGCAGTGCGGCGTAGCCTGGGCGCCGGAGATCGAAGACATTGTTCCACTGCCGGAGTTCCTCGGGGAACCGCTTGCCGGAACCGGGTGGCTGGCTGATCAGGGAGGGGATGCAGCCCCTCCATCGATGGCGGAGGATACTGCGCTCAGCGTGGTGATAGGCCCGGAGGGCGGCCTGACCGACGAAGAGCGGGACGCTGCGGTGCGCGCGGGCTACCGGCCGCTGGCCCTCGGCAGATACACTCTGCGGTTTGAAACCGCGGCATTGGCAGCAGCGGTCGCGGTGAATCAGGCGAGAATGCGGGGCCATCATGGCTGACTGTCTGTTTTGCAAGATCGTGAAGGGCGAGATACCAGCCAATATCGTGAAGCGGTCCGACGATGCTCTGGCGTTCCGGGACATCGATGCCCGCGCTCCGGTGCACGTGCTGGTGATTCCTACCCGGCACGTGACCGCCGTCCGCGAGGTCAAGGGCGCGGAGGGAGAAAAGCTGTTGGGGCGCCTGCTCGCATTTGCGGCGGAGGTAGCGAGCGATGAAGGCCTGGATGGCGGCGGCTACCGGATCGTCACCAATACCGGGAAGAATGCCGGTCAAAGCGTAGACCACTTACATCTGCACATCCTGGGCGGTCGCAAAATGACGTGGCCTCCCGGCTAACGGCTTTCGGCAACTCAACCCGAGTCGTGCTGAGCCCCTCTTCGTGTCCCGTCTTGCCTCACATCTTCGGCGCCCGTAAATTGTCCAACTTGTTAGGATTCCTGCCCTTACCGGACCGAGAGGGGTGAGTCAGCGAATGCCAGAAGTCATCATTCACGATGACGAGAGCTTCGAACGGGCGCTGAAGCGGTTCAAGAAGAAATGTGAAAAGGCCGGTATCCTTTCGGATCTTCGCAAGCACAGGCACTTCGAGAAGCCAAGCGAAAAACGGAAGCGGAAGATGAACGCTGCCGTCCGCAAGAATCGTCGCGGCCCCCGTGTCCCCCGAGTCTGACCTCGCCTCCACGTTGCGCGCCGCCCTGAACGCGGCGCGCAAAGCGCAGGATAAAGATCGCACCCTTGTCCTCGGCACCATCCTGGCCAACCTCAAGAACCGTGAGATCGAGCTTCGTCGTCCAGCCACCGCTGACGAGGTGGCCGATGTTCTGCGCAAAGGCATCAAGATCCGCCGCGAAGCCATCGAGCAGTACAGCGCCGCCTCCCGGGCCGACCTCGCCCAGGTGGAAGCCAGCCAGATCAAAGTCCTGGAGGAGTTTCTCCCGCCCGCAGTTGATCCCGAGGAAATCCGGGCCGCGGTTCGAAGCGCCATCAGTGCCGGCGCCCGGGACATCGGCAAGGTGATGTCCCAGGTGCTGCCGAAGTACAAGGGTCGCGCCGACGGCAAGCTGATCAATCAGATCGCGCGCGAGGAGCTACAGGCCGGCTGATGATTCGGAATACCACTCTCTCACCGGACGGGGTGCCGGCCCAGACGCAGGGCGGCACCCCGTCTCCGTTACCGGACTCGGTAAGCGCAGAGGCGCTCGAGACCGTCGAGTTTCTGTCGGTGCTGGAGCTGGTGGCCTCACACGCGGTAGGGAACTTGGGAGCCGAGCGGATCCGCGAACGAAAGCCAACCGACGATCTCGGCTGGATCCAGGATGAGCTCAATCGGGTGGAGGAGGTGGCGAACCTCCTGCGCCGCGGCGACCAGCTTCTCGCCGAGCCGATTCCGGAGGTTACCCTGACCCTGGCGCGGCTTCGGGTGGAGGGAAGTGTCCTGGATGGCGTGGAGCTGGCATCGCTGCTCCGGGTGCTGCTGGCCGCGCGGGTGGTTCACGACGACCTCAAGCGGGTAGAGGAGTCGGCCCCGCTTGCTGCGTCCCTGCTTCGACCGCTACCCGACAAAGCCCTCGCTCGGCGCCTGGAGCAGTCGGTCGATGCCGATGGCAATCTCCTCGACTCGGCCAGCCCGGCCCTGGCCGGCGCGCGGCGTGAGGTTCAGGCTGCTCGACAGCGGCTTCTCCGGCGCCTGGAGACTTTGCTGCGGGGTCTCGACGCAGCGCCGTCGGACGCATCGGTCACCCTCCGCGGCAACCGGTACGTGATCCCGGTCCGGCGTGACTCGCGCAATCGCCCCCCAGGGATCATTCACGACGAATCCGGCAGCGCTGGGACACTGTTCATCGAGCCTGCCGAGACGATCGAGCTGGGGAACGCGCTGCGCGAAGCTCAGGTGGAGGAGGAGCGCGAAGCCCTTCGAGTGCTCCGAGACCTGACCAACCTGCTCCGGCCGCAACAGCCGCTGCTCAGCGATCTGGTGGAGATGTGCATCGCCGTTGACGACCTGGCTGCGCGAGCGCGGTACGCCGTGGCAGTCGCCGGCGAGAAACCGGCGGTTTCTGCCGCGCCCGCGCTGCTCAAGATTGTGAACGGCCGCCACCCGCTTCTCCTGGCTGGTTCAATAGACGTCGTTCCCTTCGACCTGGTGCTCGAGCCTCAGGAGCGAACCCTGCTGGTCAGCGGTCCGAACACCGGCGGTAAAACCGTGCTGCTCAAAGCGGTCGGGCTCTTCGCCGCACTGGCGGCTGCGGGCATGATACCGCCGGTGGGCGGGGGGAGTGCCCTTCCAGTGTTCCGGCAGTTCTTTGCCGATATCGGAGACCGACAGTCCATCGCGGCGAGTCTCTCGACCTTCAGTGCCCATGTGCGTACCCTCCGCGGGATCCTGGATCACGCCGACGATGAAACGTTGGTCCTGCTGGACGAGATCGGCAGCGGCACCGATCCGGCCGAAGGC
>DASRIN010000337.1:0-3583 GCA_035649975.1 Gemmatimonadales bacterium | reverse complement strand
CCTGGCGTGCGACCTGCCCGGTCCCCTCGCACCTCGCCAAGCAGGGCCCCCGACGCTGGCGCAGCTGCCTCCTCAAGCTGCCCTTTGTAGTTCGGCAATCTTCTGCCGCAGTAGCGATTTGCGCTCGAGCCCGGGCCCACCTCCCGGCATCGAAGCCCTGCCGCCTATTGGGGCACACGCGTTGCAGTTAGGGGGCGGTCCGCCTTCGTGCCAACATCATCCCCCAATCGCACATCCCTTCGGAGTAGCCAATGGTCAGTTTCCTGAAAGGTCGCCGCCGCGAGGACGACGGGGTCGTCGCCATCGACTCGAACGGGCGCAATGTCGCCGCCGCGCTCGAGGCGCTGGTTGCCCGGGCAGAAGCCGCTGCCAACGACCTGCGGTCTCTGGGTCCTATTCTGGAGCGGGCGTCGGAATTGGATGGCCTGCGGGAGCGCTGCGCCGATATCGAGCGCCAGATGGCCGGCCTGGACCGGCTGAGCTCTCAACTCACCCTGGCCGAGGACCAGGTCGAACGGGTCATCAAGACCCAGAACGCCACCGAAGTCCGGATCGGCCATTCGACTGATGCGCTCGAGCGACTCCAGGGGAGCATGAGCGCGCTGAGTGACAAGGTCGAAACCGCGCTGCTCCTGCGGGAGCAGGTCGAGTCCTTCCTCAGTCTGCAGGGCCCCCTCGCGGCCCTCCGCACCGATGCCGATACCCTCCGGACCCAGCTGAGCGAGCTGGCCGAGAATGTGGCCCGGATGCGCACTCAGCACGACGATGCGCTCACGGCCCACCGTCACACGACCTCCCGCCTGGAAAACTTCGACCAGGACTTCCAGACAGCCACCGGGAAGCTGGAGGACGTCATGCGCCGGGTGCAGTCGGTGGAGCGGCAGATGGAGCCGATCAATCAGGCATCCACCGCGATTCCCGATGTGCAGCATCAGCTCGCCGTGCTCAAGGCGCTGGCAGATCAGGTCGCCCAGAAGACGACCATGCTGGAGCAGGAGCGCGAGGCAGTCGATCGAGCCGCCACCCAGATCGCGCAGCTCACCCGAATGGACCGGGAGCTCGACGCCTGGCTCCGGCGACAGGAGGAGCAGATCCGGCGGTTCGGGCCGATCGAGGCCAAGATCACCGAGATCAAGACTATCCAGGACAAGGTGCTGGTGCGTACCGAAGAGCTGCAGGGGACCTCGCAGAAGATCGAGGACGCTCAGCAGTCTGCCCGGCAGGCGCTGACCGACCTCCGGGAGCAGATGCGCAAGAGCAGCGAAGGCTTCGAGCTGGAGCACCGCAGTCTGCATGCGGTGAGCGAGCGGATTGCCGACCTGCGCAAGGCGGTGAAGGAATGCGAGACCCGGCTGGGCGAACTGGATGCCGCCAGCCAGGGCACCGCCGCGGTTCAGAACCAGGTCCGCAACGTCGCCGATCAGATCAACGATCTCTCCAAGGAAGTGACGGCACTCTCTCAGGATGCCGTCCGGGCCAGCTCGCTGCGGCAGGACGTGGGTCGACTGGACAGCGCGGCCACGGATCTGGCAGCCCGCATGCGGCGCCTGGACGAGATCAGACCGGGAGTGGAGCAGGCGGTGGAGCAGCTCTCCACGCTCAAGGGAACCCGCGAGCTGCTGGCCGACGGCCTGGAGCAGATGCGGGTGGCGTATGAAGAGATGAGTCGCCTCCGCGAGGGTCACGGTGAGACCCAGGCCTGGCTGGCGAATGCCGATGTCTGGACCCGGAAGGTTCAGACCCAGGTGAAGGAGCTCACCGCCCTGGAGCCGTCAGTCGAGCGGATCCGGGCCGAGGTGGAGCAGGTCAAGGCGTCCATGCAGCAGATCGAGTCCGGCCGGGAGATGGTACACGAGGTGCAGCGTGGATTGGCCGAGGTGGGTGCCCTGAGTGGCGAGCTGAAGGACCGCACCGACGGTCTCCGCAGCAGGATCGAGGCAGCTGAGGCGCGGTTCGGCCAGCTGGGCAAGCAGGCGGAAGGGGCTCAGCGGCTCACGGACACCATCGCGGTGGTCACGGCCTCAGTGGAAGATGCGGAGCGCCGCATGAACTCGGTGGACGAGTCGGTGCGTGGTCTGGAGAGCCGCTCTCAGCAAATCGACCAGGTCGAAGAGCGGATCCGGCTGCTGGGCCAGGAGCTCGATCAGCGCCAGGGCGCGCTCGACAAGGCCACTGAGCACCTCTCCCGCGCCTCCGCCCTCCGTAAGGAGGCAGCCGAAGCCGCCCAGAAGATGGAGGATACCACCCGCGCCGTCAGCGCCACGCTCAGCCAGGCCCAGGAACAGGCCGGCAGTCTGCAGCGGTTGGCGGGTGAGCTGGAAACCCGGGCCACGGCGCTCAAGTCAATCGACCGGCAGTTGGCGCACTTCGAGGAGCTGCTCAGCAAGTGGGAATCGGCTCAGACCGAAGCCGCCAAGGCGTTGGAGCAGACCCTGGCCCGACAGGCCGGTGTAGAGGCCATCGAAGCCCAGGTGAAGCATGTGTTCGATCTGGCCGAGCGCACGATCCAGGACGTGCAGACCATTGGATCGGCCCGGCGGGAAATCGAGGAGACGCGTGCGATGCTGCAGGCGACGCAGGACCAGTTCAAGACTACGGAGGAGACACTTCGTGGCTTCGAGTCCCGCAAGCGGCAGCTGGAGCGGGCCGAGCAGCGGCTGGCGCGGGCGGAGGCGTTGGCGCTCGGTATCCGCGCCACGGTCGAGTCCCTCACTGCCCAGAAGACGGTGGTGGATCACGCCATGGAGTCCGCCGGCGCACTCGGGTTCCAGATGAAACAGGCAGAGGCGCTGATTGGAGCCTTGCGACGCGAGCGGGACCTGGCCTGCGATCTGAAGGCCGCCATATCCGCGCTGGGCGAGGAAGGTGAAGAGCCTGCGACCAACGGACAGGCTCGGCACCAGGTCTGAGCCGAGTCGAGCTGAAAGCGTTCTAAATCGTCAAGGGTCTAGAGTCGAGGGTCACTGCCCCCGACGCTAGACCCTCGACTTTTTAAACCACTTCCTAGCTGTTTTCTCTCTATACTAGCTGTTCCGCTTAGAGCTTCCCGACTTCTGGGCCGCGTCCTTGGCCTCGCTCTTCACCCGCCGGGCCGACTCTTTGACCTGCTCCTTCACGTTCTCGCCTGCCTGCTGCACCGCTTCCTTGAGCTCGGGCTTATGTTGCTCGAACTCCGACTTGACCGTCTCCTTCACCTCACGGCCCGCCTCAAGCGCGGCGTCCTTGGTCCGCTCAACTGTCTCCTCGGCGCGGTCCACCAGCTGATCCCGGGCCGGGCCCATGATCTCGTTCTCCCGCTGAGTGCCCGGGAGGAGAAAGCCCAGGGCCAAACCAATAACGGCGGCGCCAATCCCGAGGACCAACGGATTTTCCTCGGCGGCATGTTCCAGGTTGGTCTTGAGCCGCTGGGTCTGCCAGCGAGCTTGACCCCCGATATCGCTCATTCGTTCGCCGGCGCGCTCCTTCAGCTCGCTCGCCCGCTCGGCAACCCCGCCGGCCGCCTCGCTGACGGAGTCCTTGACGTCGCTGACGGCGTGACCGACCCGGGCCCGAACTCCGGTGCCACTCTGCCAGCCTTCACCCT
>DASRIN010000336.1:0-3589 GCA_035649975.1 Gemmatimonadales bacterium | reverse complement strand
GCAGGAATCGGCTCCTACCTACGCAGCACCCCTGCTAACCAGAATGCTCGAGCGGAACGATCTCGCACCCGGTACGGTGCTCGGGGGCTACGAGATCACCGGTGAGCTGGGCCGGGGCGGGATGGCGACCGTGTACCTGGCGCAGGATCTCAAGCTCCACCGGCAGGTGGCGCTCAAGGTGCTTCGCCGGCAACTGGCCGCCAGCCTCGGGAGCGAGCGCTTCCTCCGGGAGATTGCCATCGCCGCCCGGCTCAGTCATCCACACATCCTGCCGCTGCACGACTCCGGTGAGGCGGACGGGCAGCTCTACTACGCCATGCCCTACGTGGCGGGCGAGTCGCTGCGCCAGAAACTGGTGCGCGAGGGGCAACTCCCCGTTGCCGAGGTGATCGGGATCGTCTCGGCAGTGGCTGGCGCACTTAGCTATGCCCATCAGCAGGGAATCATTCATCGGGACATAAAGCCGGAAAACATTCTCCTCACCAGGAACACGAGCGATGGCACACCACACCCCATGGTGGCCGATTTCGGCATCGCACGCGCAGTCGACAAGGCAGGCGGCGAGCGCCTGACCGAGACCGGAATAGCGCTTGGCACCCCAGCGTACATGAGCCCGGAACAGGCCAGTCCTGATAGCCGGCTGGACAGCCGCAGTGATATCTACTCACTCGGCTGCGTGGCGTATGAGATGCTGGCCGGGGAGCCACCATTCACCGGGCCTTCGGCTCAGGCGATCGTGGCCCGCCACGCAGTGGACCCGGTTCCTCCACTCCGTACAGTGCGGAGCACCGTCCCGGAACCGGTGGAGCTGGCCATCGAGCGGGCGCTCGCCAAGGTGCCGGCCGACCGGTTCCCCACCGCAACGGAGTTCGCCAAGGCATTACTCAGACCCGAACCGAAGCGGGTTCCGAGGCGAGCACCCTCCGCTGGCCGCTTGAGACTGGCACTCGGCGCTGCGGTAGCTGTATTGGCAAGTGGGTCTATCCTGATTCTGCTGCGTGATTCCCCTAGGCCGGCGGTCATTGATAAAGCCGCAAGCATGGCCGTTCTCCCATTCTTTCCTGCGGGCAGGGACACTGCACTCACTCGTCTCGGAAGGGATCTCGCGGTTACGGTCAGCACCAGCCTCAACGACGTAGGCGGGATCAAAACGACTGACCGTCTGAGCGTCGCCGATGCGACTGCCGGAAGCCATGGGCTGTCGGCGGGGGATGGTGCGGCGCTGGCTCGACGCCTGGGCGCCACGAGCTTCCTTCGAGGCAGAGTGGAGCGGGTTGGCGACCAGGTGCGGCTTAACATTGGCCTGTTCGCGACTGGGGATGTAGTCCCGCTATCTCCAGGTATTACTGTGACTGCCGACCCTGACAGCATCGGAGCTCTGACCGACTCGGTTGCATGGTCCGTACTGCGGGCGATATGGCAACGGGGTGAGCCGCCTTCCCCTAGTCTGTCGGATATCACCACTCATTCGCTCCCAGCTCTCCGTAACTTTCTAGAAGGCGAGAGGGAGTTGGCCCTTGAGCACTGGCAGGAGGCGGGACTTGCCTTTCAAAGCGCGATCGCGGCTGACTCCTCCTTCTGGTTAGCTCACTTTCGCTATGCTCTCACGCAGTTCTGGTTGGAGAGGCCGGTGGAACCAGAGGTGCTTGGGGCCATCAGCCAGCATCGAAACCAGTTTACCGAGCCCGAGCGGCTGTTGGCCGAGGGCTTTCTCGCTCTGGATACTATCGATGTCAGACTGAAGCGACTCCGAGTCGTCACCCAACGCTTCCCCGATTACTGGCCCGGCTGGCTCCTCTATGCCGATCACCTACATCACAATGGCCCTTCTCTGGGCCATGACTGGTCTGAAGCCATACAGGCCTTCCGCCGCGCTGTTGCGCTGAATCCCAAACTAGCCCCGGCCTGGACTCACATGGCCTGGCTCGCTGCTGGGAAGGATCCTGCACTCGTGTCGGAGGCCCATTCCCGGTTGAGCGAGCTCGGATACCCGCCGGCCGGATGGCCGGATGAGAGATTTCAATTTCAACTGGATGAGGCCGTGAGCCGTGCAGGGGGGGTGTTGCCCGACGATATGTACGACGTCGCCGACTCGGTGGCCGATTACATCGTGTCGCCGGAAGGCGAAGGTATGGCCCAGCTGATGGCTCTCAAGCTACTTCAGGCAGGCTTTCCGACAGCACAACTCGCGCTCAACCAACGTGTCCTTGTGGCCGGCAGAGCGACGCCCGACTTGGTGACCTGGTTCCGTGGCGTCAATGCCTGGGCCTGGGCTTCACGCGGCGCGTGGGATTCGGCTCTTACCATCATGATGGACGTGACTGCGAAACATCCCGGCCCTTATCGGGGAGGGAAGCCGGTGATCAGCTTGTCGAGCTATGCACTGGCAGTATTGGGTGTCTGGCTTGGGGTCACGCCGAACAACACTGCCGAGCAGCGCAGGCCGCTTGCGGCAAAAGTCGTCGCCGAGCTGCCGGATGGTGAAGACAAGCACGACGCTCTAGGACGGCTGGCATGGTTCGATGGATTACTCGGATTCGCTGCAGGCGATCGGCGGGCGGTCCGGGCCGCACGAGAGGCAGCGGCCCGGAGCGGATACCAGCAGAAGGACTTGGTCGACCGCTCACTGTGGGCTTTCGACCAGGCCTTGGCTGGAAACCGCACGGAGGCCGGCAGAACGCTCGCCCAGCTGGAGGAAGAGTGCGTCACTCGGATAGGCTGCAACCACCGCACACCGAACAGGGCGG
Source organism: Gemmatimonadales bacterium (assembly GCA_035649975.1). Taxonomy (GTDB): domain Bacteria; phylum Gemmatimonadota; class Gemmatimonadetes; order Gemmatimonadales; family GWC2-71-9; genus CAVVWJ01. Next base: position 842 of record DASRIN010000336.1, on the reverse strand, counting down.
TTCAACGCCTGGCTGCGGCGCAATGGCTTCAAGAGACGGAGGAACTCGAACGCGCGGCTCGTCTCCTGCGATATCAGGATGAGCCGAACAGGGGCTACGATTGGCTTCCCCGTGATGCCCTCGCTGGACCGACGTACCTGGCTCGGGCACGAATCGAAGAACGCCGGGGAAACAGCGCGCTGGCCTTGGAGTATTACGAGCAGTTCCTGCGGCGGTACGACTCGCCCGTTGCCGCGCTCCGTCCGCTGATAGATGAGGCGCGGCGAGCGCGGGCCAGGCTACCAGGCTCGGAGAATCAGCGTTCGTGAGTGAACTAACTCTGACCGAGCGGTACGCCATCATGCGGGAGCTCGGCCGGGGTGGAATGGCCACCGTCTACCTGGCGCAGGATCTCACGCTCCAGCGGCAGGTCGCGCTTAAGGTGCTCCGCCCCGAGCTGGCGGCCTCACTGGGCAAGGAGCGGTTCCTCCGTGAGATCGAGATTTCTGCTCGGCTGAGTCATCCCCATATCCTTCCGCTGTACGACTCCGGTCAAGCCGCCGGCACGCTGTACTATGTCATGCCCTACGCCGAAGGCGAATCGCTCCGGCAGCGGCTGGAACGCGAGGGGCAGCTCGCCATCGATGAGACCATCGCAATACTCCGGGCCGTGGCCAGTGCCCTCACATACGCTCATGAGCGCGGCATAGTTCACCGGGACATTAAGCCCGAAAACATTTTATTGGCCCGAAGTTCCAGCAATAATACCACCCACCCGCTGATTGCCGACTTCGGTATCGCCGGGGCGATTGACATGGCCGGTGGCGAGCAGCTGACCGAGACAGGCATAACGCTAGGAACGC
>DASRIN010000335.1:0-3621 GCA_035649975.1 Gemmatimonadales bacterium | reverse complement strand
TTCGCCCTAAGGGAGCCCGCCAGGAGCTTGAATTATGACAATCAGAAGCGCCAATCGAGCCCGACCACGAGCGGCGCGCGAGGACGCATCTCGATGGTAGTACGGCGGCCGGTACTCGGGTCGGTTACGACGGTGAGCACGTTGCTACGGCCCAGCAAGTTGGTGAGCGTCCCGTAGGCAGCCAGCATCACGTCCCTGCCAGCCAGTCGCAGGTGCCAGTGCCTCCTGACTCCCAGATCGAGCCGAGCGTACCCCGGAAGCTTGGTTGCACCCAAACCATTATCCGTCTGAGGGCTCCCGCCGAACTCACAGCCCTGATCCAACAGGTTGCAGGCCTCCCACTCGAAGGCGCCGGTCACCCCGGTTGACCGGCGGCCAAACGATCCGGTAAACCCGAGCCGGATGGAGGAGGTAGCGGAGGGGAACACGATGGCGCCGAGCTCGAGGACCTGGCTGCTGCCGTAGGCCGGTCTGTAGCTCGAATCACTGTACTCCAGCTGCACTCGCTGCCAGCCGTAACTGGCCAGCATCCCGTATCGGGCGCCACTCAGCGCCGCATTGACGGAGACACCGGGGACAGTTCCCGATCCGGTCAGGAAACCACGGGTGGCAAAGGGCTCGGTGGTGCTGGGCGCCACCAGCAGCAGGCCGCTGTAGTTGCTGAAGTAACCCTGCAGGCCGAGTCGGAGGTTCGGAGTCGGGCGGTAATCGGCAGCGAGAACTCCACGATCGTTCCGGGCCACCGGAACTCCATTCGCTCCCGATCCGGTAAACAGCTCTGCGGGAAAGATGTTTCCCACTACCGACTCACTGTTTCGAAGTGACTGGGCGAATTGGTGGGATCGCATATAGCTGGCGGATAAGACGAGTGGCTGACCGGCGCGCCAGCGCAGTCCGCCCTGCAGATTCAGGTGAAGCCCGCCCGCTGCCGAGATTCCTGCCAGTCCGGCCGACCCGGTCAGCCGCCGCCCCAGCTGCTGCCGGTGTTGCACGAAGCCGGTTGCCAGTGGCACCCGCGCATTCAGCTCCAGAACCGGAGTGGTATTCACCGTGCCGGAACGGTAGGCCGTGTGGCTCCGCTCCAATCGGAAGCCCGCCGTGGTGGACGACCTCAAACCGTCGCTCTCCAGGACCGCCAGCAGGCCCTCATCCTGACGTTCGGCGACCAGATCGAGCGGGGCTGCAGCCAGCCAGGTGGCTTCGGCTTCGGATGAAGCGCTCCAGCCCTGGATCCTGACCGCAGCCGAGCCCAGGTCTCTGCCCCATTGAGCGCCGATCGAGCGGCTGCCCCACTCGAAGCCGTTCCTCGGCCCGGTCGTCTCCGCTCGCGCCGACGAGCCCACCGAATTGCCCATCTCGAAGACCAGGAGGCGGAGACTGCCTCTGAGCAGCGGGGTCTCCAGTTTGGCCAGAAGGTCCTGGGTTTCCCCCCGCAAATACGACGGATCGTGCCGGGGCGCGGCCCACCCGGGGTAGCCGGCCCGGAGGCTCACCAGAAAGCCCGCTCCCTGGGTCCCCAGCGGCCCGTCCACCATGATCCGGGCCTGGGTGGTGCTCATTGTCCCCTGGGCGCTGAACATGGACTCCGGGGCCCGGGTGACGGCCGTAATCGTCCCCGAGAGTGCCTCGGGGTAGACCGGCGACGGCGTGGTGGACGAGACCTGGAGTCGCTCCAGGGCGTCTGGGTTCCAGGCGCTGAAGATGCCCGCCGTGTGATAGGGACTGAACACCGGAATCCCGTCCAGCAGGTAGCCGGTCTGATCCGATGCGGCTCCTCTCACGTGGAGTCCGCTGGGCGATTCGGGGTTGCTGGTAATCTCGCCCCCGTCCAGCGCCAACAGACCATCGGGCTCTGCAAGGAGGGGATCGTTGCGCACGGCCGCGAGGGAGACGCCGCGGTCCGGGAAGGCCGTGCTGTCGGCCTCCTCCAACCCCCGCAGCGCGGGAGCCGAGCGAACCACCAGGCCGGGGAGATGCATGGGCGCCGGCCGGAGCGAGATGTCGATCTCGAGTGGTCCCTGATCCGGCACGAATGCGTGCAGCGTGCGAGGAGCGTAACCGATCCGGCGGATGGTCAGATGTTGGGGGCCGGGTGGAAGGTCGGGAAACCGATAGCGTCCGAGCGAGTCGGTGGTGACCGACCGGTTGAGATCGGGCAACGTCACCACGGCGTCGGCCAGACGAGCGCCGCTCTCCCCGTCCCACACCACCCCAGTGATCGACGCCTGGGGGGCCTGAATCAGAAGCAGGAGACCAGCGGCAAGAGCGAGCATACCAGGAAGGGTTGGCGCTTCTTAAGGATGGCGTCTGAGACCGGAGGTAGCAATCAGGGGCCTCAAACCCCTGGCGCTCTGGTGCACCGGAGCACATCATCTTTCATAGGCACCAGAACTGGGATTTCCCGGGAATTCAGGAAACGCTATGGAGAACTCAGAGGAGCGCCGGCGCTTGGCCGATACGCAAGAATTCCTGGCCCTGTGGAACGCGGCCAAGGAGGACCACTTTGTCCAGGAGCTGGCACCCATGCTCCCGCTCCTGCTGGGGAATTCCGGGAACATGGATGCGGGTCGAGTGCAGGAGGCCGCGCGTCATCTGGTCCGAGCCATGCATCTCGCCTCCGCCCCGGAGGGCGGTCTCCCTGCTGCCTTGGATTACCTGGCCCAGGTGACCGGAGTTACTCGCGAGCCCTCCGCCAGCGGCTGAGTCGCTGCAGTCGTTCCGCTACCCCTTCACGTAGATCTCCCCTCCCGATTCCCGGAACTCCTTCGCCTTGCGCTCCATCTCCAGCGCGTAGTCCCGCACGTCCTGGGTGATCTTCATGGAGCAGAACTTGGGGCCGCACATGGAGCAGAAGTGGGCGACTTTGGCCCCTTCAGCGGGCAGAGTCTCGTCATGGTATGCCCGGGCCGTGACCGGGTCGAGCGACAGGTTGAACTGGTCCTCCCACCTGAACTCGAATCGGGCTTTGCTGAGGGTGTCGTCCCACTCCCGGGCTCGCGGATGCCCCTTGGCCAGATCGGCTGCGTGGGCCGCGATCTTGTACGCGATAACCCCGGCCTTCACATCGTCCTTGTTGGGCAGTCCGAGGTGCTCCTTCGGCGTGACGTAGCAGAGCATGGCGGTGCCATACCATCCGATCATCGCGGCGCCGATGGCGCTGGTGATGTGGTCGTAGCCCGGCGCGATGTCGGTGGTGAGCGGACCCAGGGTGTAGAACGGCGCCTCGCCGCACCACTCGAGCTGCTTGTCCATGTTCTCCTTGATGAGGTGCATCGGGATGTGCCCCGGCCCCTCGTTCATCACCTGCACCTCGTGCTCCCAGGCGATCCGGTTGAGCTCGCCCTGGGTCCGTAGCTCGGCGAACTGGGCCTCGTCGTTCGCGTCGGCGATGCTGCCGGGACGGAGCCCGTCACCGAGCGAGAACGAGACGTCGTACGCCGCCATGATCTCGCAGATCTCGCGGAAGCGGGTGTAGAGGAAGCTTTCCTGGTGGTGGGCGAGGCACCACTTGGCCATGATGGACCCGCCGCGGGAGACGATGCCGGTGACGCGGCTGGCGGTGAGCGGGATGTAGCGGAGCAGCACGCCCGCGTGCACGGTGAAGTAGTCCACCCCCTGCTC
>DASRIN010000334.1:0-4970 GCA_035649975.1 Gemmatimonadales bacterium | reverse complement strand
GGGAAACACAAAGAGGACCAGCGGAAACACCAGTTTGATGGTTGTCTTGGCAGCCGCTTCTTCCGCTCTCTGCCGCCGCTTGGTCCGCATGGTCTCCGAGTGGACTCGGAGGGCATCCGCCACCGATGTGCCGAACCGATCGGTCTGAATCAGCATGTTTACCAGGGCACGGATATCGTTGAGACCGGTGCGGTCGGCCAGGTTCTTGAGCGCCTCATCGCGGGGAGTGCCGGCCCGCATTTCTAGGTTCACCATCGCGAGCTGTTCGCTCATCACCGGGCTCACGTGCTCGATTTCATCGGCCACCCGAACCAACGCTTGGTTGAGGCCCAGGCCGGCCTCGACGCAAACCACAAGCATGTCGAGCATATCGGCCAGCGCGAGCTGGACCTCCTTTTGGCGGGCCTTGAGCTTCCGGCGCACGTAAAACGGCGGTGCAATCCAGCCCATTACACCAAAGTACGCCACGGCCATGAGCATCTGAGTCGGGGAAAATCGCAGGAGAGGGAAAACCAGAATGGCGAACCCCGTCAGGCCGGCCGCCAGACTGAACCTCGTTGCCCAGTAGATCGGCACCGCGCGCGGGTCGGTGAAGCCCGCCTGAATGAGGAATTGACGGACGGCGATGCTATCCTTTCGGCTGCTTCCCATCTGCTGCCCCAGCGCCTGGAGCACACTCATCAGGCGCTCAGACTTGGCCTGCCGCCGCCGGCGGGCAACAATCTCCTGCTGCTGATTCGTGGTCTGGAGCTGCTCCAGGCGTCCAACCGCCGCGTCACCGCCCGGCCGAAGCTGCATTAGGCCCAGGGCGAGCAGCGCTACCGTAAGAGCGGTCAGAATAACGATAATGATGAGCATGGGTCCGTCTTCAAATCTCGATTTTGATAATCTTTCGAATCCATAGGAAGCCGATGAATTGCATCGAAATGGCCACCCCTATCAACATCTTACCGATGGGATCGGTGAACAGAATCGACATGTACTGTCCATTGATCATGTAGAGGATCGAGAACAGAATGATCGGCAGTGCCGAAAGTAGATAACCGGTCATTCGACCCTGCGCGGTGTACACTCTGATCTGCCGCCGGATGGTGAAACGGGCTCGAACGACCGCAGCGAGGTTGTCCAGAATCTCGGCGAGATTGCCGCCAACCTCGCGCTGGATAAGGATGGCGGTAACCAGGATCCGCACGTCCACGAGGTTGACTCGATCGGTCAGCGCCAACAGAGAATCCTGCAGGGGAAGACCGAAGCGCTGCTCCTCGAAAATCCGGCGAAACTCTCCCGCGACTGGCTCCGGTCCATCATCGGCGGCCATCTTGAACCCTGCCGAGAGCGGGTGCCCAGCTCGCAGGGCACGACCGACGAGATCGATGGACTCGGGCAACAGTTCTTCAAAGGCATTCAGCCGCTTGGTGCGCTTGCGCCGAACATAAAGGTTGGGCAGCAGCGCACCCACTGCAGTGCCCAGTACACCTATCGGTAGAGAACTCGTCAGGACCAGGACCATGCTTCCCAGAGCGACAGCCATGCCGATTGACAGAAGAAACAGCGTCTGGAGACTCCAGGAGAGACCTGCCTGCTGCAGAATGAGTTCAGCGTCCGCGAGCTGCGGAATGCGAGTGATGATAGGCCGCAGCCAGGGCGACTGCAGGACGGCAGAGCGGAACACACTGGAGCCTATGCCCGGGCCGCCCACGGGCTCGTTGGCCAGAGAGCGGAGGTGATCGACCATTTGACGCTTGCGCTGATTTTCCTGGAACCACTCCCAGAGGAAGATCAGCGAGATAGTGCCGAGAGCCACCGTGAGGAAGGCGATCAGCGCTGGTAGCCACACGCCGGAGGGGATGTCTACCACCGGGGGATTCCTCCACGAGTATTGTCGATGACTGCCGGGTTGGTGAACAACAGACTCGACAGATCAATTCCGTAGCTCTTGAGCCGGTCGGAGAAGCGGGGCCGGATGCCGGTAGCACGGAACTGTCCCAGCACCCTGTCGTTCTCCATTCCCTGCCGCTCGTAGACAAAGATGTCTTGCATGGTGATGATCTCGCCCTCCATACCAACAATCTCCGAGACCTGCATCAGTTTCCGGGAGCCGTCAGAGAGGCGACTGACCTGAATTACAACGTTGATGGCACTGGCAATCTGCTGCCGCATGGCCCGCTCCGGCAGCTCCAGATTGGCCATGGAGATCATCGTCTCCAGACGGCTCAGCGCATCGCGCGGAGTATTGGCATGGAGAGTCGTGAGCGATCCGTCATGGCCGGTGTTCATGGCCTGCAGCATATCGATTGCTTCCGCGCCGCGACACTCACCCATGATTATCCGGTCGGGCCGCATCCGGAGGGCATTGATAAGCAGTAAGCGTTGGGGCACCTCGCCTTGGCCTTCGATGTTGGCGGGACGGGTCTCCAGCCGCACCACGTGGGGCTGCTTCAGCTGAAGCTCGGCCGAGTCCTCGATTGTGACGATCCGCTCGGTAGGCGGAATAAAGGACGAAAGAATGTTCAGCAGAGTGGTCTTACCGGCACCGGTTCCACCCGAGATCAGCACGTTGAGTCGCGCTTTCACGATTGCCTTGAGCAGCGTCAGCATCTCGTCGGTGAGGCTATCCGTCCGGAGCAGGTCGTCTCCCGAGAGGGCATCCCGTTTGAACTTGCGGATGGAGAGGTGGGGACCATCCAAGGCGAGTGGCCGGATGATAGCGTTGACCCGCGATCCGTCCGGGAGACGGGCATCGACCATCGGTGAGGAATCGTCGATTCGCCGGCCCACGGCCGACACGATCCTATCGATGACCTGCAGCAGATGGCGATCATCCTGGAACATCACCTCGGTCCGTTCCAGGCGTCCGTGGCGTTCGATGTACACCTGCTTGTACGTGTTCACCAGGATATCGGAAACCTCAGGATCCTTGATGAGGGGCTCCAGCGGTCCCAGGCCAAAGATCTCATCCAGCACCTGAACAACGACCGCATCCCGCTCCTCGAAATTGAGCGCTACTGATTCCTGTGTAATCAGATCCTGCACGACGCGGCGGACCGCTTCGGCAACCTGCTGCCGCTCAAGGCGATCAAGGTTCGAGAGATTCAGGCGCTCAAGCAGTTTCCGGTGAACCCGGCCCTTCACTTGCTGGAGAGCGTGAACTCCGTGGCCGTCCTGCCTGATGGTGGAATCCACTAAAGGGGCGGATCCATTGCCGGCGGAGCCATTGCCCGTTGAGCCATTGGGGGATGGGCCACCACGCTGGGACTGCCAGGGTAGAATCGGGCGGGGGTCATTCGTGCTGGCGGGCGGGGCTGCCGGGATCTTTGGATCGGTCATAGCCTATTTTTCCCTTCTCGCCGCTTGGCAATCTGAGCCATGACACCCTGGAAGGGCGCTGTCAGGACCCGGCCGAGCCGCGACCGTCCAGCACTGGTCTGGACTCCAGTGACTTGGGCAGCGAGACCCGCGAGGTCGCGGGTGTACGAGGTTCCACCGTTCAGCACGATCGGTCGTCCGGCGGTCACCGAATTCATTACCGCCTCATAGTCATTGCTGATCTTCCAGAACACCTTCAGGCCAAGGCTGCGCTCAACGTCCTGAACTGTGATCGCGTCCCTCGGGTCGTAGCGGTTGAGAATGAGGCGCACCTGCTCCTCGCCCTTGGTGAGAACCCGCTTGAACGTGGGTATCCCTCGTTGGATGTTCCGGAGCGAGGGGAGGTCGGCGACGCTGATGAGAAAGAGGAGGTCCGCCTGCTCGATGACCGCCAGCGTGGTAGGAGCAAAGGATCGGGGCGTGTCAACGACGATATAGTCGTAATGCTGGCGCAAGAACCCGAGGATCCGACGGACGTGCTCCGCGGTGACTTCCTCCGCCTTCTCCGGTTCGGCCGGCGCCGATAGAAGGTCGATCCCGGACCCGTGATGGTCGATGTATGAGGCCAGTAGCCCCGCATCCATCCGGCGAAAGTTCTCGACGAAATCCAGAAAGTTGTATCTCGGCTTGATCCCGAGTACCAGGGCGCTCTCGCCCAGCTCGAGGTTCAGGTCGACCAGGAGCGTCTTGCCCTTGGTCAGTCGATGGAGGAGGATGGCGAGATTGGCAGCGAGCGTGGTAGAGCCACCTCCGCCCTTGGGACTGAAAAACGAAAAGACCTGGCCCGCCTGACGCCGTTGCTCGGTGTCCGGCTTTCGAACTTTCTGGCCGATCCGAAGGACGGCCGCCTGGAAATCCTCGGGGGTAACCGGTTTGGGCAGGTAGTCGGTCACGCCCGCGCGCATGGCCTGCATCAGCTGTTCGCTGGAGATTACCGGACCGGTTGCGATGAACAGTTGAGCGGGGTTCAGCTCGACGAGGTACTGAGCAAGCTGAATTCCGAGATCCTGACTCTCACCCAGATCGAGAATAATCAGCTCGGGCCCGAGCGCGCGCAGCGCCTGGATCTGATGCTCACCGAACTGGTATAACGGCACGGTGAGCTCGAGCTCCAAGGAGATCGGACGATCGGGCCCGGTCAGGAGCTGCTTGACCAGATGAATGAAGGTCGAGTCGCTCGAAATCAGCGCAGCGGTCGGAAGCTGAGAAGTGCTCACGGTGGCAGCGCTGACCTATTTGATGAGGACAATGCGGTAAATCAGCGAGCCGGTGGTGGGGCCACCGGCGCCGCCCTCCACGTAACCCAGGAATCTCGCGGTGATGGGATTTTTGCAACCCCCCAGTCCTCCACCACCGCACGGTCGCTGATCCAGCCACAACTTGGCGAAGTTGGTAAACTCGATGGGGTTGTCCTGGGGGGCGCTGGCATACTGTGGATCATAGAGTCCCACGGTGACGACCCGGGGACTGCTGGCCAGCCAGTCGTCGCCGTGGGTGGAACCTGACACGTCGTTGGTTGCATCGTTCCAGTAGGCCGAGGGGTCCTGGCTGATCAGGTACTCCCAGGCTGGTCCGAGGGCAACTTTGGCGCCATTACCCTGCTG
>DASRIN010000333.1:0-4374 GCA_035649975.1 Gemmatimonadales bacterium | reverse complement strand
GAACGGGGGATGGAGGAGAGAGAGCTTGTCTAGATTCTGGGTCAGGCCATGGGTCAGCATCACGATAATGGAAAAGATCATCGTGGTGGCCCCGACCACCGCCGTGCCGATGAGCACGGGCTTGGCCGTGGCCTTGAAGGTGTTGCCCGCGCCGTCGTTCTCCTCCAGCAGCAGCTTGGCGTGCTCGAAGTCCACCTCCACGCCGTGGTCGCGCTTGACCTGCTCGCGCACGCCGGGGATCTGCTCGATCGTGGACAGCTCGAAGACCGACTGCGCGTTGTCCGTGACCGGACCGTAGGAGTCGACCGCGATGGTGACCGGGCCCATGCCCAGAAAGCCGAAGGCGACCAGGCCAAAGGCAAAGATCGCCGGAGCCTTCATCAGCTCGCCGACCCCGAGGGTGCTCACCCCATAAGCAATCGCCATGAGGCCCATGATGGTGATACCGAGCCAGTAGGCGGAGAAGTTGCCGGCCACGAAACCGGAGAGGATGTTGAGCGACGCCCCACCCTCGCGCGATGACGTCACCACCTCACGCACGTGCCTCGACTCGGTCGAGGTGAAGACCTTGACGAACTCCGGAATGATCGCCCCCGCGAGCGTGCCGCAGGAAATGACGGTGGACAGCTGCCACCAGAGGTCGGGATTTCCGCCGATGTTGGGGATGAACACGTAGGACAGCAAATACGTGAGCACGACCGAGACAATCGAGGTGAGCCAGACCAACTGGGTAAGGGGGGCCTCGAAGTTGAAGCGGGTGCCGCTGCCGTAGCGAGAGCGGGACACGCCGTTGCTGATGAGGTAGGAGAATCCCGAGGCCAGCACCATCATCACCCGCATGAGGAAGATCCAGACCAGCAGCTGGGCCTGAATCGAGGTATCGGCCACGGCCAGGACGATGAAGGAGATGAGCGCCACGCCCGTCACGCCGTAGGTCTCGAAGCCGTCAGCGGTCGGGCCCACCGAATCGCCGGCGTTGTCCCCGGTGCAGTCGGCAATGACGCCGGGGTTCCGGGCGTCGTCTTCCTTGATCTTGAACACCACCTTCATCAGGTCGGAGCCGATATCGGCGATCTTGGTGAAAATGCCGCCCGCGATACGCAGCGCAGCCGCGCCGAGCGACTCCCCGATGGCAAAGCCGAGGAAGCAGGCGCCCGCCACATCCGCGGGGATGAAGAGCAGGATGGCCAGCATGAACAGCAGCTCGACCGAGATGAGCATCATGCCCACGCTCATGCCCGAGCGCAGTGGAATCTCGGAGACCGGCCAGGCCTGACCCCGCAAGGCCGCAAAGGCGGTCCGCGAGTTGGCCAGGGTGTTGATTCGGATGCCGAACCACGCCACGCCGTAACTGCCGGCCATACCGATGATGCTGAAGACCAGAATGATCAGAATCTTGGGGATCTCGAGGCCGGTCAGCACGAAGTACACGAAGATCACTGCCCCGATGAAGCCGAATAGCACCACGAGCAGCTTCCCTTGTTGCACCATGTACGCCTTGCAGGTCTCGTAGATCAGTTCCGAGATCTCCGCCATGCTCCGGTGCACCGGCAGCTTCTTCACATGGGAGTAGCTCATCAGCCCGAAGAGGAGGCCGAGGATGCACACCACAATGCCCGTGAGCAGAATCTGGTGACCAGTGAAGCCCAGGAAGTCACCCTGGTTCAGATCAGGCAGCCGCAGGTTCACCTCGCCGCCGGGCCGGTGCTCCGCCCCCTGCTGCTGCGCGAGCAGCCCCGGGACCCCAATCGGGAGCAGCATCCCGAGAAACAGGAGGAGCAGCTGCCGGAAGGCCGCGGGAAACACCGTACGGATCAGAGGCAGCATCGAAGTTCTCCAAGGCATCACTGGCATAAGCTCGCTGAAAAAGGAAGAGTGATTCAGTAGGCGCCGATCGGACGGTGGCCGGGCTCCGCCCGGGTATGGACCAGGGTGAGGAACCGCTTGGCCAGCTTGTCCGCCTCGCTCTCGCCCACCTGGTTGGTTTTCACCGTCACCAAGGTATAGTGTCCGCCCTCAGGCTGAGCCGAGACGCTGATCCGGCCAATGCTCCCGTCAAACTGCCGCCGCCTCGGCTCCTCGCCTCCGGGAGCAAGGCTGGCCCCGAAGAACTGAGTCGCCCCGGCCAGGACCTCGTCGGGGGAGAGATGAGTGCGGTGGAAGTACTTCATGGGCTCTCGGACTCAGTCTTCCACATAGTACTCGATGCCCAGGTGGGTAATCTGCTTCTCACCCATCAGATACCGTAGCGTGTTCTTGAGCTTGGTTTGCTGGATGAACAAGTCGTGCTCGGGGTAGAGGCCGGGTGCCACCTGCGGGCTCTTGAAGTAAAACGAGAGCCATTCCTGGATGCCGGTCAGGCCGGCGCGCTGGGCCAGGTCGAAGAAGAGGGCCAGGTCGAGCACCAGCGGAGCAGCCAGGATCGAGTCGCGGCAGAGGAAGTCCACCTTGATCTGCATCGGATAGCCCAGCCACCCGAAGATGTCGATGTTGTCCCAGCCTTCCTTATTATCCCCCCGCGGCGGGTAATAATTGATCCGGACTTTGTGGTACATCTTGCCGTAGAGCTCGGGATAGAGCTCGGGTTGGAGGATGTACTCCAGGACGCCCAGCTTGGACTCCTCTTTGGTCTTGAAGCTCTCGGGGTCGTCCAGCACTTCGCCGTCACGGTTGCCCAGGATGTTGGTCGAATACCAACCGGCCACCCCCAGCATCCGGGCCTTGAACATGGGCGACAGCACGGTCTTCACCATCGTCTGGCCGGTCTTGAAATCCTTCCCCCCGATCGGCACGCCCTTGTTCTTGGCCAGCTGCTCCATCGCGGGGAAGTCGCAGGTCAGATTGGGGGCTCCGTTGGCAAAGGGAACCTTTTCCATCATGGCAGCGTACGCGTACAGCATCGACGGCGCGATGGTGGGGTCGTTCGCGTCGATTGCCTTCTCGAACGCCTCAAGGGTCCAGTGGGCAGGCCCCGGGCTGATGAAGATCTCGGTCGAGGCGCACCAGACCATCACCAGGCGATTGCACTTGTTCTTGGCTTTAAAGTCTCGGATGTCCTTCCGGAGGGCTTCGATCAGCTCCCGCTTACTGCTGCCGGCCTTGACGTTGGTGCCTTCCAGACGCTTGACGTAGGTCTGGTCGAAGACCGCCGGCATGGGCTTGATGCCCTTGAGAAAGCCGGCAATGGGCTCGATGTGATCGTGCCGGTCCAGCACGCCGGCCTCGAGGGCTGCGGCGTAGGCATCGTCGGGGACCGGATCCCAGGCGCCGAAGACGAGGTCGTCCAGTTCAGCCAGGGGAACGAACTCGCGGATCAGCGGAGCCCGCTTCTCGGTGCGCTTCCCCAGCCGGATGGTGCCCATCTGGGTGACCGACCCGATCGGCCGGGCACTGCCCCGCCGAATATTTTCGACTCCAGCAATGAACGTCGTTGCGACCGCCCCCAACCCCACGCACAACACCCCGAGCTTGCCGTGTGCCGGCTCAATCTGCCGGACTTTTGCTTCAGCCACTGCTATGTCCTTTGGCGAGAGGGTCCAGCGCGGCGTGCTTGACCCGCCTCACCTCCTCGGCACGCTGAACCGCTTCGGCCTGCCTCAGTTCCTCCGCGCGGATGGCGTCGTCCACCAGCCCGGCGTGCCGATGCACGTACACGAACCGTTGGACTACGGTGATAATGGAGGCCAGGGCGAGCAGGGAAACCATCGCCTCCAGCAGTAGGGCATGGGGTCCTGCCCCAAAGATCAGCGAGGCCAGTCCCACTCCTAGAATCCGCTCTGCCCGCTGAGCAATCCCGACCTTGCAGTCGAGCCCAAGCCCTTCCGCCCTCGCGCGGGCGTAGGAGACCAGCAACGAGCCCAGAATCGCGATCATGCAGAGGATGATGGCCGGAGTTCGGTAGGCCACATCGGGCGCGGTGAGCAGGAAGGCGCCAATGCCGATGAAGGTCGCTCCGTCTCCCACCCGGTCGAGGGTCGAGTCGTAAAAGGCCCCGAAGCGGGTCACCATGGCACCGCTGCGGGCGACCTGTCCGTCGAGCGTATCCGCCACACCGCTGAGCAGTAGCAAGGCCCCGCCCAGCCGGACGTGGCCGGTAGCGTAGGCCAGCGCCGACACCAGTACCAGGCCGGTGCCGACCGTGGTGATGGTATTGGGCCGCACGCCAGCTCGGATCAGCCGGTCTACCAGCGGATCGACCGCGGCATAGAACGGCTTCTCCAAAGCACCCAGCAGCTTCACGCTCGTGTCAGTCCTTAGAACGCACAGGTAATTCGGCCCAGGCCACCCAACCGATTGCCGCGCGAAAGGATAATGGGCGGACGGCGTTTAAGACAGGGGCATGGTGAGGAGGTCGGACGGGCCGGGGGCGGACGA
>DASRIN010000332.1:0-2273 GCA_035649975.1 Gemmatimonadales bacterium | reverse complement strand
TTCGGCGGGAATGCTCTCTCCGCGGCATTCCACCTCGAACTGAGTCCCGATCTTCGCCGCGGCGGCCGGCAGCATCGTGGTGCCGATGGAATAGCCCAGCGAGGGAGATTGCCCGCCGCTGCGCACGATGTCCACCTGCTTGCCGTCCAGCCAGACCGGATAGCCATGGCGCGCGATCCCGCGCCCCAGGAGCCTGAAGCCCACGGTCTTGCGGGTCACCCCGCGCTCCTTCTGGGCCCGGAGGGCGGGAAGCCCGATGAAGGGCGCGCCCTTGTCGAGCTTGACGATCCATCCTAACCCGGCCTCGAGCGGCGTGATGGTGTCGTCGATCTCCTGGCCGTAGAGCGCATAGCCCATCTCCAGCCGCAGCGAATCGCGGGCGCCGAGTCCGATCGGTACCGCCCCCGCCTTGGTGAAGGCCTCCCAGAGCGCGACGGTATCCTTCCAGCGGCAGTAGATCTCGAAGCCGTCCTCACCGGTATATCCGGTGCGCGAGATGAAGCACCCGATCCCGGCGAGCTGGCCCATCGCACACTTGTAGTAGCCGATGCCGGACAGGTCGATGCTCGAGAGCGGCTGCAGCAGCGCCTCGGCTTTGGGTCCCTGCACCGCCAGCAGACCGGTGTCGTCCGAGATGTCGCGCAGCCGGATGTTGGCGCCGCCCGCCTGCTTCTGGTCCACGATATGCTCCCAGGCCTTGGCGCGATTCGACGCGTTGACCACCAGCATCAGGCGGTCGTCGAAGCGATAGACGGTGCAATCGTCCACGAACGTGCCTTCCGGCGTCAGGATCCCCGAGTACTGCACCCCGCCCGAGTCCAGCGCCGACACGTCGTTGCAGGTGATCCGGTTGACGAAGGCGTTGCGGTCCGGACCGGTCACCTCGAACTCGCCCATGTGCGAGACATCGAAGATGCCGACACCGCTGCGCACCGCCTGGTGCTCCGCGATGATCCCGGTGGGATACTGCACCGGCATCTCCCATCCGGCGAAGGGCACCATCTTCCCGCCCAGGGCGCGGTGGTGTTCCGCGAGCGGAGTGCGTTTCAGGTCTTCGGTCATCTCGTCCTCGGAGTAAATGTTCGTGAGAGGTAAGATGTGAGAGGTGAGAGGTACCTGCCCTTCCCTCTCACGTCTCACGTCTCACGTCTCACCAGTTTCAGCAGCAGCGCCTTCTGCACATGGAGCCGGTTTTCCGCCTCATCCCACACCCGGCTCCGGGGACCTTCGAGCACCGCCTCCTCCACCTCCTCACCGCGATGGGCAGGGAGACAGTGGAGGAAGATGGCGGCCGGATCGGCGAGCTCCATCAGCCCGGTGGTGACCGTATACCCCTGGAATGCCGCCCGGCGCCGCTCGGCATCCTCCTCCTGGCCCATCGAGGCCCACACGTCGGTGGTGACGACATGGGCGCCTTCGACCGCCTCCTCGGGCTCCTCGGTGATCGTGAGCCGGGTCAGCGCCTGGTTTTTCTCGAACAGGCCGCGGTCGGGCTCGTATCCCTCGGGACACGCCACCCGAAGCTCGAAGCCGAGGACTCCCGCGGCATCGATCCAGGCATTCGCCACGTTGTTCCCATCGCCGACCCACGCGACGATCTTCCCTGCCCATCCGCCGATCGCTTCCTGAACCGTCAGCAAGTCGGCGAGCACCTGACAGGGGTGCAGGAAGTTGGTGAGGCCGTTGATGACGGGAACGGTGGCGTAGCGCGCCAGCTCGAGCGCCTCGTCGTGGCCGTGGGTCCGGATCACCAGGGCGTCGAGATACCGGGACAGCACCCGGGCGGTATCGCGCATCGGCTCGCCCCGGCCCAGCTGGATGTCGCGGAGGGAGAGGAACGCCGCATGGGCGCCCAGCTGGTAGGCGCCCACTTCGAAAGAAACCCGGGTGCGAGTCGAGCTCTTGGCAAAGAGAAGCCCGATGCTCTTTCCGGCGAGTGTACGCTCCGCCCCCCCGGACCGCTTAAGATCCCCGGCGGTAGATATTAGAGAAGTCAGCTCGTCCCGGCTGAGATCGGAGACCGCCAGAAAGTCGCGCTTCGGAGCCACGGGACCTGAGGTGAATGAAAAATGTCAAAATGGCAGTGGGGAGTTTAGCATGACCAGCTTCGATCCGGCAGGCTTCACCGCCCTCATCGCTCTGATCGGTCTACTGGTCCTGGTGGCGGGCCTCGCCTCCGGGCTGATCGAGCGGCTGGGCGTTCCCGCCGTGGCAGTCTTCCTGGGCTTGGGCGCCGCGCTCGGGCCCTTTGGGCTCGGGCTCATCGATTTCGA
>DASRIN010000331.1:0-3586 GCA_035649975.1 Gemmatimonadales bacterium | reverse complement strand
CACCCGGGTGACGGCGATGTCCATTCTGCTCAAGATCGAGTTCACCCAGCAGGCGGCAGAAGGGGCTCTCCCATGGATCGGAAGAAACGCAAACAGCAAATGCGGTGACGTATGGGATCCCTCGGGTCCCGCCTCCGGCACCCAGACCGTCGATCTGCAACTTCCGCCCGGAATGATGCTCGCCCTGCCCCCGGAGCAGTCCGGCTACACCCTGAGCAAGGACAGCAAGTCCCTGATCCCGAAGCCGCAGAACGGCTGGGCCTGGGTCATCACTCCGACCATCGTCAAGTAGCATCCCATCGTCAGCTACTGCGGCAAAGCCTTGGCCCGGGCGGTCTCGTAGCGGGTTTTGAATTGGGGATCGGCGCGCCTCCAGGCGGACTCCACTGCGGCGTACCACACGCGGGCGCTATCCGCCTGGCCCGCCATCTCGAAGGCCTGGGCAAGAGCTTCGCGCAGCTCGGTGCGGCTCACGTAAGTATTGCTGCCGTCCACGCCTCCGCGAATGGCGGGGCGGAGGACCGCGATGGCCTCGTCGGGCCGGCGGAGAGCGAGGAGGCTCCGCGCCAGCAGCAGGTTGGTGCGGGTATAGCCATCCGTGGGCGAGTAGATCGACCGTCGAAAGGCGTCGACCGCCGGTTCGTGGCGTCCGGCCATCTGGTGGAGGAGCCCGCGCAGCATCCAGTGCAGCCGGACATCCCGGACCCAGTGGCTCTCCTTTCCAATGACTTCGAGGGAGTCGGCGAGCCGGCGGACCATCGCAGTGTCGCCGGCGGCGGCATATGCGGTGCCCGCCAGGACAAGGCTCCAGGAAATTTGCCTCGCCCGAATGGCGGGCATCCCGCCCCGGGAATCACCCGCGATATTCTGGCGCATCGCCCGGATCGTCTGGGCGGGACGACCCATCTCGGTGGCCAACAGCGCGAGATCGATCGGCTCAGGCCCCGGCAAGGGCTGACGGTGGGTCGTGTTCGGAATGCGTGCCTGGTGGATCAGGGTGTCGGCTTCCCTCAAGCGGCCTTGGTCCCGCAGACTCAGCAACAGCAGCCACCCTCCCTCGACCCGGGTGTGGAAGTCCAGACTGATCGCGTCCCGGCTGAGAACCCGGTCCGCCTCTTCATAGCGGCCCCACCGCAGCAGGTCGCGGTTGAGGAGATGGCTCACCGTATGCAGTCCTCCAAAGCGCTCTGCTGCCTCTTCTGCTTGGCTTCGGCGCCCGAGACGAAGCAGCGGCTCGACCGCGGCGCCCCAGTGACCCGTCCTGGGATGGGCCGCCATCAATCGCTGAAGGACTTGCCACGCCGCCTCGGTACTGTCCTGCCACATGTGGGCTCGTACCATGCCGCCGATCGCAATGCAGGCCCGGCAGGCGGGACCCGACAAGGCACCGGCCGCGCTGTCGATCAGATACGCACGCTCGAAGGCCGCCACGGCGCCGGCCCAGTCGCCCAGATTGTGCCGAACGTCGCCGAGCAGAATCTGGCCATCGGGGTCATTGGGGTACTTGACGGTCAGGGTATCGGCCAGGGCCACTGCAACGGATAACGGCGCATCCACGTTGGCCAGCGCGGTCTGGATCAGCAGCCGCTCCCGTTCAGTGGTCCGAGGCGCCAGCCGGCGAGCCTTTTCCAGCAGGGGCTGAATCGCATCGTAGTAGGACAGATCCCTCGCCAGCGTCCAGGCGTAGTAAGCCGCCATGGCGAAAGTGGAGTCCCGGTCGAGGGCGGCTACCATCAGCCGATACGCCGCGGGATCATCGAAGCCGAAGTGGGCGCGAAGCCCCTCGTCATAGAGGGCATATGCGGCGGGCGACGAGGTGCGGATCTGGGCCACCGTGATGGATGGCGGGGTCAGGCCCAGGTCCCGGGCGATCGCCGCGGTGGCGCTGTCGATCAGGCCATACCGGTCGCTCGAGCGGATGACGTACCCCTTCCGGAGCACGCCGGTGGAGAGTGCCACCCGTCGCAGGGAGAGGACGAGCCCCTCGCCTTCGACGGCCAGGTCACCCTCGATCAGCTCGGTGGCGCCCGCCCGCCGAGCTGCATCCACAGTGGCACCCGGGGGTCCCTCACCACCACGGGGGAGCAACTCGACCAGTCGCGAGTTTGCGACCACCTGCATCCCCTGCACGCCGCCCAGGCTGGTGGCCAGCATGTCGCGGAGGACCGACCCGACGTGGGTGGTATCGGCTGCCGCCTCCGTGCCGATGTCCCCCACCGCGAGGACGAGGGAAGCGTCCCGCCGGGTCATCGGGCGAAGCAGCGACACCGCTCCGAGCAGCACGACGAGTCCAGCCAGTGCGAGGACGAGGGGTCGCCGGCGAGGAGCTGCGGGAACGGCCTCGGGATGGGTCGCGGCTCCTGCCGCGAGGACATCGGCTTTGGATCGAACCGGCCCGGCTACCGGGACCGGCGCCGGGGCGGCTTCGGCGCGGAGCGAGGCAACCAGGTGCCGGACTGCCGGATCCACATCGGTCTCCAACTCCCGGCGAACCGTATCCTCATACGACCGGGCGTGCGCCAGCGCGCTGGCGCGATCTCCCGACGCGACAAGGGCCCGCATCCGGCCTAAGGCGTAGCGGGAGCTCACCGGATCCAGCTCGGTCAGCAGGGTCCAGCTTCGGATCGCGGCGGCGTGCTCTTTTCCTGCATCGGCTTTGGCGGCGACCTGCTCCACGGCTCTCGCGATGGAGGTCGTGAGCCGGGCCCGCTCCTCCTCGACCCAGCGCTCGAACTCGGGTGCCCCGGCCAGGTAGAAGCCATCGAGAAAGACACCCGTCGCCAGGTGTTCCACGATCTCGAAGTCGCCGCTGCTGAGGGCCGCCTTGAGCTCCCCGATTTCACTGCTGATCCCGGGGTCGAGCCGGAGGTCCTTGCCGGGGATAATCCAGTCCCGTCCGGTGTCCCGCTTGAGGGTGTAAATGGTCTGGGAAAGGGTATGGCGAGCCTGCTCCTCCTCGGCGTCGGGCCAGAGGATTCCGATCACCCGATCCCGTGAAATCCCCCGCTTCCCGGCTGCGGCGACCAGCGCCAGGAGCGCCAGCCGCCGAGGGCCGAGTGCCGGGGAAGGCGCCGGCCCCTCGATCCAGAGCCCACCGAACGTTCTGATCCGCAAGGAGTTCCGCCGTTTGATGCCGGCGTGATGCCGGCGTGACCGCAGTTTGACTACGCGGCCCTAATATGACCTCCGCGATTCTACGTCCCGGCCCTCCTCCAAGGCAAGCCGATGCGGCGTTTCATGAGGTTCCTGGCGGGAACGGCCCTGCTCGGGCTGGCCGTTGGGGCGGGGCAGCACGTTTGGCAGGCGGATCTGCAGGTCAAATCCCTGACCGTGTCGGAGTCTCATGGGAACCTCACCGCCCGGTTCGTCGTGGCCTCGGAAATCGGGGAGGCCATGGCCGCCAAGGTCGAGGTGATGCTGCCTCCCGGAGTAGGAATCCTGGAGATCGGACCGGGGTGCAAGCCGGGCCCCAACCCGCCCGGCGTGAGCGCGCTGCGAGCCCGGGTTCTGTGTACGCTCGGCAATCTTCCTCCGCGCACCTCCCGCGAGCTCTTCGTAACCACTACCTCTCCGCCTCAGGGAGGGA
>DASRIN010000330.1:0-5433 GCA_035649975.1 Gemmatimonadales bacterium | reverse complement strand
TGGATCCCTCAGCGTCCGGTGACCTACCCGTTCCAGAATGTGAGCAATCTCGGCTTACTCGCCGCTGCACTGCTGATCGGGGGGCTGCTCACCATGCACCCTGCGGCCGAGTGGGCCCCGCGCCTGTTCCCCGTCATCATTGCGCTGGCCCTCGCCTTCGGGGTGCTCCTGATCATCCCGATCGGCGGGGCGGACATGCCGACCGTCATCGCCATTCTCAACTCCTATGCCGGCCTGGCGGCCGTTGCCATGGGCTTCGTGCTGGACAACAAGCTCCTGATCACGGCCGGTGCGCTCGACGGATCCAGCGGTCTCATCCTGGCGATCATCATGTGCCGGGCGATGAACCGGTCTTTTACCAACGTTCTGTTCGGCGCCTTCGGCCAGACGCAACAGGCCAAGGCCGGCGGCGATCAGAAGGAGTACAAGTCGGAGACCATCGAGGGCGGGGCTCAGGTGTTGGAGCAGGCAAACCTGGTCGTGATCGTGCCGGGATACGGGATGGCCGTCGCTCAGGCTCAGCACAAGGTCCGGGAGCTCTACGATCAGCTGAAGAAGCGGGGCGTCACCGTGAAGTTCGCCATCCACCCGGTGGCGGGCCGGATGCCGGGGCATATGAACGTGCTTCTGGCCGAGGCCGACATCCCCTACACCGATCTGGTGGAGATGGACGAAATCAACCCGGAGATGCCCCAGGCCGACGTGGCGCTGGTGGTTGGAGCCAACGACGTAGTGAATCCCGCCGCGCGCAGCGACAAGGGCAGTCCGATCTACGGCATGCCCATCATCGATGCGGATAAGGCCCGCACCGTCTTTGCCATCAAGCGGAGCAAGAACCCCGGGTTCGCGGGGATCGACAACGAGCTGTACTTTTCCGAGCGCACCTGGATGCTATTTGGAGACGCCAAGAATGTGGTCGGTGAGCTGGTAAAGCAGCTGGCCGGCGCCGCTGGCGGGCACTGAAGAGACTACCATCGGTTGGATCTGGATTGCGTCCGCCGGGTCGTACGCTAAGTTCGAATCGTTCCCCCGATCAGTGAGTATTTCTATGCGACGTGTGCTCGTCTTTGCGATGCTGTTGCCGACGGCAACTTCTGCCCTGGCCCACGCGCAGGACGCCTGTGCCGACCTTCCCAAGTTCTTCTCCAAGCCCCCCAAGATTGGAGAGTGGGCCGAATACACCTGGCAAGAGAAGGGCAAGACCGAGTCGCAGCGGGTGCGGATGGCGGTTGTGAAGGAGGAGCAGCGTCAAGGGAAGCGGATGTACTGGCTTCAAATGTCCATGAACGACAAGGACCCCAGTAAGCGCACCATCATCCAGACCCTGATGCCATGGGAAGTGTCCACCCTGGGGGGGCAAGGCTCGGTCGAGGTGGTGATGAAGATCGGCAATCAGCCGGCCATGAAGACCGGGCCGGAGCATGCCAAAGCTGCCGGCGGCGCGGACTGGCGAGAGGCCTGCAAGGACTCCAAGTTCGTCGCTGAAGAATCGGTCACGGTCCCGGCCGGCACCTTCAAAGCTCGCCATTACTCTGGCGCAAAAGGTGAGGACACTTGGGCATCCCTGGAAGTCCCGGTCTGGCACATGGTCAAGATGAGCACGAAAGAGGGCAACACCATGGCTCTCAGTGCTACCGGAATGGGGGCCAAGAGCGAGATCACGGAACAGCCGCAGGACATAAGCAACATGCTGGAGCGAATGAAGAACCAGCAGGGGGCACCAAAGCCATAGCCCAACGTTTCACTCTGACGCAGGCAGGCTGAGCCTGCCAAAATAGCAGAACCCTGAGCAGCAATGACGGGGTGTAGTCCCCGTCAGCCTTCCGCACCGCAACTTCCCTTGCCGCTACAGTTTATCTAAGGTGTTGATTTTCAGCATCTTAGATACTATATTGGCCGACTTCGATTTTCGGCTCGGCCTCAGTCGTGGCTGGTCACCGAGCGGGGGACGGGAGTCCCAATAGGAGGCTATAGCGTGACAATCAAGGCACGTAGCAAGCGTCGCCCAGTGCGACCGGCGCAGATCGCGCGTGCAATCGATGAAGGCCGCGAGAGTCTCGACCTCTACCTGGACGAGATCAGCCGAGTTCCCCTCCTCAACCGCGAGGAGGAGATGGAGCTCGCCCGTAAGGCCTTCAAGGGCAATGTGACGGCCCAGGAACGGCTGGCCCGGCACAACGTGCGATTCGTGGTCTCGGTAGCCAAGAAGTTCCAGAACCGAGGCGTCCCGCTGGTCGACCTGATCGGCGAGGGCAACCTTGGGCTGATGACCGCCGCTCGGAAGTTCGATCCCGACCGGGGGGTCAAGTTCATTTCCTACGCGGTCTGGTGGATTCGACAGGCGGTCCAGGCGGCCATTGCTCGGCACGGCCGGCCGGTTCGGGTGCCGCTCAATCGAACCGCCGACCTGAGCCGCCTGGGCCGCACCACGACGCTGCTCAAGGATCGGCTCGGTCGGATGCCCACGACTGAGGAGCTGGCCCGAGCCACCGGTCTCACGGTGGAGGCGGTTCGCTCGCTGAGTGCGCTCAACTCCGAAGCCGTTCGCCTGGATCACCCCACCCGCGACGGCGAGGGGAACGAGCGGATTGAGCGGTTCACCAGCGGCGAGCAGGAAAGCACCGACATGAGCACCATGGCCAACAGCCAGACTCGAGATATCGAGGCCGCTCTCGCCGCCCTGCCGCCCAGGGATGCCAAGGTGCTGCGGTTGTACTTCGGGCTCGACGATGGCAACAGCCGCACGCTCGAGGAAATCGGCCGGATGATGGGGGTTACCCGCGAGCGTATCCGGCAGCTTCGGGATAGGGCGCTACTGCGTCTGCGCGAGGGCGAGACCGGAGACCGGCTCCGGGACCTGGTGGCATGAGCTAAGAGCCTTCAACTTCGCGGCGTTTTCGAGAGGCCCTCCAGTCGCGGGGGCCTCTCTACTTTATCCACCTGCGTTCCCCGGGTTCCTGGTTTCCGGTCCAGTTCTATGACTACCATCCCCTACGCCATCAACCGCCGGGACGACGGCATTCTCATCGAGTGGGACACCGCCGGTCATCAAGGGTTCTATCCCGCCCGCGTGCTCCGGCTGGCCTGCCCCTGCGCCGGCTGTGTCGAAGAGATGAGCGGCAGGCCCTTGCTGGACCCCGCCCGGGTGCCGGCTGATGTTCGGCCTCTGACGCTCGCGTTGGTGGGCGCGTACGGGTTGCGGGTGAACTGGAGCGATGGGCATGGAACCGGGATCTACACGTTCGAGCAGCTGCTCCGGCTGTGCCCCTGCCAGCGGTGCCAGGGCAGGTGACCGCCCGGGTAGTCTCAAGCGACATCTTGCGTTCCGGACTGGGCCGCCACAATGTGGTGCCATGCCGCACTGGCGGCAGCATAAGTTGACGAGCCACTCGGGAGGTGGCGCATGCTGGACAAATCCCATTCGGCAGTGGCCGAGGGCACCGACGTCGGCATTATCGGCGGACTCGCCGTGGCCCTCTGGTTCCTGATTCTCGATACCATCGCAGGACATCCATTCCAGACTCCCAGCCTGCTGGGACAGGTCGTGCTGTTCGGCGATTCCACTCCCGATACCAGCCGGCTCGTCTTTGGAGCGATCCTGCTGTATACCGCCTTTCACTTCGCTGTGTTCGCCCTTCTCGGGATGGGACTCGTCGTGCTGGTGCACTGGGGCGTTCGGGACTCCGTCGTTCGCTACGCCCTGCTGCCGGTGTTCCTGGTCTTCGAGGTCCTGTTCTACGGACTGCTCGAAGTGTTCTCGGAGCGCACCAACGAGCTCTTTCCATTCTGGACCGTGGTGGTCGCCAACACCCTGGCCGCGGTGTGCATGGGTGCCTATCTGTGGCTGAGGCATCCTGATTTCCGGGCCGCCGTCCGGGAAACCCCTCTGGGTGATGCACCGCGATGACGTAGGCGCCGGACCGGATTAGCTTCCAGCTTCACTTCTCATCCGGCCGGGGTCTGTGCGTCGGCGAAACCTGCCCGTCTTTTCCACCCTCTTCATACTGTCGCTGCTCCTCTCGTCCCGCCTTACGGCGCAACTGGAGCCACCCTCCACCGGTGGCGCCGTGGCTTTGGACCAGGAGCTCCGGATGCTGGGGCACTACAAGCGGGTGTTGATGATCGGGGCCCATCCCGACGACGAAGACACTGAGCTGCTGACGGTACTGGTGCGCGGCATGGGGACCGAGGCGGCATACCTTTCGCTCAATCGAGGAGAGGGCGGGCAGAACCTCATCGGCACTGAACTGGGTGAGGCTCTGGGCCTCCTCCGGACCGAAGAGCTCCTGGCTGCCCGCCGGTTGGATGGAGCTCGCCAGTACTTCACTCGAGCCTACGACTTCGGCTACTCCAAGCGCCTGGAGGAGACCTGGGAGCACTGGCCCCGAGACAGCATCCTCAAGGATGTGGTGCGCATCGTACGCCGATTCCGGCCCCAGATCATCGTCTCGATTTTCAGTGGCACTCCCAAGGACGGGCATGGACAGCACCAGGCGGCAGGCTGGTCCGCCCAGGAAGCATTCCGGGTGGCCGGAGATTCCACCCGTTTTCCCGAGCTGCTGAGCGACGAAGGTCTCCTCCCCTGGGTGCCGCTGAAGCTGTACCGGAGTGCCCGGTTCGATACTTCTGCAACGACGCTGACTCTCAGCGGTGGCGTGCTCGATCCGGTGGTCGGCAAATCCTACCACCAGATTGCGATGGCCGGGCGCAGCCTGCATCGCTCCCAGGACATGGGGCGGCTCCAGGAGATTGGACCATCGAAGGTGCGGCTGGCGCTGGTTGAAGACCGGACCGAGGCTGGGGGGCAGGCCCTGTTCGCCGGCATCGACACCACCCTGGCCGCGCTTCCGCTGGGGGAGCGCAGAGGTGGCGGTTCGCCGGAACTGATTCGCGCGCCTTCACCAGCGCCTCCTCAGCTCGCCCGCTACACCGCCGAGATCGAATCCTTGATCGGGGTCAGAGGGAATCCGGCCCGACAGCGAGGCCTCCTTGCGCGGGCCGCCCGCGACCTGGAGCAGGTCGTAGCCGCGCCACCGCACGCGACCTCTGCTCCTCGAGGGGTCTACTATACCCGCGGCATAGAGCTGGAAGACCAGCTGGGGCATTTGAACGCGGCGGCCTGGCACCTTGGCGGCGTGGTTTTCGATGCGCTGGCTGACGATGACCGCGTGATCAGCGGCCAGCCGTTCCGATGGAACCTCTCCACCTGGAACACCACGGACCAGCGGCGCATCGCCGACATGCGCGCAGCCGAATGCGTTCCCCTGGCCGAGTGTCGCAGTCCAGACCAGGAGCCGGTCCCGCAGCCGGTGCCACCGGGGCAGGTGGCCAGCGCAACGTTCGAATCCAGAGTAAGCGAGCAGCCGCCCACCACCCCCTACTTCCTCATCCTCCCGCGTGCCGGTGACCTGTACCGCTGGCCGGATGAGCTCA
>DASRIN010000329.1:0-7388 GCA_035649975.1 Gemmatimonadales bacterium | reverse complement strand
GGTAGCTTCACCATGCTCGCGGTGACCGACACCGGCCACGGAATGGATGCCGCCACACTGCAACGCATCTGGGAGCCGTTCTTTACCACCAAACCGCCCGGAGTGGGCACGGGCTTGGGCCTGTCGTCTGTCTACGGTGCGGTAAAGCAGAGCGGCGGATTTGTGTGGGCTGACTCAGAGCCGGGCCGGGGGACGACGGTACAGGTGTACTGGCCCCAGAGCCGTGCTGAGCCGGAGCCGCTGGAGGAATCGAGTAGGCCTGCAGCAGTCCAGGGGGGAAGCGAAACAATCCTCATCGTAGAGGACGAGGATCTGGTGCGAGCGCTTGCCGTGCGGGTCTTGAAGGCGGAAGGCTACCATTGCTACGAGGCTCGCAATGCTGAGGAGGCTCTTCGACTCCTCGAACAGGACGAGATCCCTATCGATCTGGTCATCACTGATGTTGTGATGCCGGGCATGAGCGGGGGCGGCTTGGGCGATCGCTTAGAGCGCCTACGACAGGGGCTCCCCATTCTGTTCACCTCGGGCTTCACAGACGAGGATGTCATTCGCCGCGGTCTGCTTGAAAAGAACCGACCCTTCCTTCAGAAGCCGAGCACCCCGCGGGAACTTGCGCGCAAGGTGCGAGCTGTGCTGGATGCCGCGGCTTCGATCCCGAGCCGTCCCGGAAGGTAGGCCTCGTTACTTCTTCCACCCACCACGTGAGCCACCAGGGCTACCCTTGGGCTTCGGATCATCAGCCACGCCGCCATTGAACGACGGGCCCTGCTGGTCGTTTCCCGTCAGAGTCGGCTGAGACGGCTCGAAAGCACTCTGATTTGAGCACGCGCTCGCAAGCAATGTCAAAGAAAAGATCAGCACAGTCACAATATGTCGAGACATGCAAGAGCCTCCTCCGGCCAGGGCGGAAGTTAGGGAGGAATTCAATCACAGGGGGTGGGGGTACTAAGTTAATCCGGGGACGCAAATTGGGAAGGCGTCCCCACCAACCGCTGGTAGCGCGGGTCATTACGCAGCTCTCGGAACCACCAGGTCCGGTCGCGGGCCCACCCCTCCCGCATCTGGGGGTTGGCCGACAAGTACAGGCCTAAGTGGTGCAGCGCCTCGTCCTGCTCGCCGAGCATCGTACGCACGATCGCCTCGAGCAACGCGAGTTCCCGCGTCTCATCGATCGTAGTATCGGCTCGAGCCCGCCGGGCTGTAGCGTCGGCACTATCCCGAAGGCCGGCACGGGCCTGGGCGATCGCTACGAGCATCTGCCCATAGTGTTCATTGAACGACCTGACGTTCAGCGGTGTAAGCTCGAGGTACTTCTCATAGAGTGGCCGTAGTCGGCCCGGGGCTGGAGTCGTGGTTTTGAGCGCATAGAGCCAGAGCTGGCACTCCGCGAAGCGGTAAGACTCCGGAAAGCGCCGCTGACCCTCTTCGCACCAGCGCTTCGATTCCTGGGCGTCTTCCAGATCGAGTGAGCTCTGGAACAGCCGCCAGAGGGTCTGCTGGGCCGAGGCTAAGTAGGGATCGGCCTGATACGCCCGCAGGGCGGCGATCTTCGCCAGAGATGACTGGCTTTGGTTCATCCGAATGTGGCTCAGAACCGTCCAGGCACCTGCGGCAGTCGGGTCTTGGGCGACAGCCGCTTCGAGGTCGGCCTGGGCACCGCTCAGGAGTTGGGACGCCTCGGCCGGGTTCCGCGCGAGATTGAGCATCCAGCGTTCGTATCTGAGGGTTCCTCGTAATTCGAGCCCTTCCGGGTCTTCCGGATTGATCCGAAGTGCCCGATCGGCGTGAACCAGACTCGAGGCAATCCAGCGCTCGAAGTAAGGCCGATCTACGGTGCCGATCAGGTCCAACCGGGAGTAGGCAATTCGACCTCGGGCGACGCTGGGCCGTGACCACTTCGGTTCTTCCCTCTCTGCCAGGGCCAGCATCGAGTCGGCCTTGTCCAGGTGAACCGCCGCGCCGTTGGTATCACCCGCGGCGAGCAGCTCATCGATGTCACGGGTGTGCTCTCCGGCCTGTTGCACCAGGTGCCATGCGCGCGGGTGGGTCTTGGCTCGGGTGATGGCCATCTTCTTTTGAACCTCTTCACCGAGCCGCTTCCGGAGGAAGATCGCTACTTCCTGGGCCAGGTCGTCCTGCAGCGCAAAGATTTCCTGCTGCGGCCGCTCGAGGGTGGTGCTGCCAAGTTCCGCCCCAGTCGCACCGTCAATCAAAGCCACCGTGAGTCGCAGGCGTCCACCCGACTGGGCCACAATACCTTGGACGAGTGTTCCCACCTTCAGGGTCCGGGCGACACCTTCGGGAGAAACGTTGGTGTGGCGGTAGGGCTCGACTCCATTCTGGGAGATCACCCGCAGCGTGGGGACGCCGCTCAGCTGGTGAATGAGCTCTTCAGTCAGGCCATCGGCCAGATAGCCCAGGGAATCCTGAGGGGAGCGCTGCTGGAAGTAGAGCACGGCGATGTCCCGCGGATCGAATGCCGCTGCATGGCCGACCGACTGCGGCTCTCCTCGCTGGGACTGGAGAACCACCGACAGGGTCCCCAGAGCTACAGCGGTGAACGCCAGTGCGGTCCACACCCGTCGCGAGCGTCGAGCCTGTGCCTGCTTTCTATCTGACTCCAGCCCTGCAAGCGTCCTGGCGAACTCGCTCATGTGAAATCGTTCCGCCGGGTTCTTGGCCAGGGCACGCGCCACTGCCGCCTGCACCTTCTCGGGCACCGAGCGGTCCACCAGACTGAGACTGGGTGCCTGCTCCAGCGAGTGGCGCGCGACGATGGTCGTAACACTCTGCCCCTCGAACGGAGGAGCGCCGGCGAGCATCTCGTACAGCACACAGCCGAGGCTGTAGACGTCGCTCCGCCCATCGATGTCCGCATTGCCCAGTGCCTGTTCGGGGCTCATGTACTGCGGGGTACCGAAGACGGTGCCGCTGCTGGCCAAAGGCTCACCATAGTTCGCAGCCCGGGCGATACCGTAGTCGGCGACCAGGACATGATCCTTCTGGAGCAGAATATTTTCGGGCTTCACGTCACAATGGACGACTCCCTGTTCATGAGCGTACGCGAGCGCGTCGGCGGCCTCCCGGGCGATTCGGAGCGCCTCAGCAGGTGGCAGACGGGGCTGGCGGAGGAGACGCTGCCGCAGCGACTCCCCTTCCACGAACGGCATGACGTAGTACAGGAAGCCATTTGCCGAGCCCGAGTCGAACAACGGCAGGATGTGCGGATGCTGGAGATTGGCGACGACCCGGATCTCACTGAAGAATCGCTGGGGACCCAGCGCTAGGGCGAACTCGGGGCGGAGGACCTTGAGCGCGACCTGGCGCTCGTGGCGCAGGTCGCGGGCGAGGTAGACGGCGGCCATGCCACCCTCTCCCAGCTTACGCTCGAGCTGATACCGGTCAGCCAGGGCTGTGCGCAGGCCGTCGGGTTGAAGCTGGTGCAGTAGGTCCACCACGGGAGAGCCCTTGAAGCCCCAGTGAATAACCCCCTACGCTGGGGACCTATCTAATATATTGAAGGGCCCCCCAAGACAATGGTTCTCCAGTAGAGGTGGGACATGAGGCATCATCGGGCCCAGCCCTTGCGCCGGTTCTTTGTTCTCGTTCTGGCGCTCGCCGGGCTGGTCGTCTCGAGTTGTGGTCCCGACGGGTCGGAGCCTACCGGCCCCCGGGCCACCCTGGCCCTCAGCACGCAACCTCCCGGTCTGACCCGGGCCCTCGCCGCGCAGGCGCGGCACACCGAGAGGCTGCTACTGGTCGAGGGGGTAGTCGGCACGGCGGTTGGCCTTGGCGCGAACGGTCAGGCCGAGGTGCAGCTCTACAGCAAGGTGCCCGGTGTACCCGGGCTTCCGGCCAGACTGGACGGGGTGCCAGTCTCGGTCGTCGTCACCGGTGAGATCCGAGCCCTGCCGATTGTAGCCGATGCTCCGGCAGATCCGTCGGCCGGAACTCGCGTAGGCCCGACCAGCGCATACAGTCGCCCGGTGCCGATCGGCGTGTCCACCGGAAACCAGGGGGAGTGCTCGGTCGGAACGATCGGTGCTCGGGTGAAGTCGGGCAACGCCACCTACGCCCTCAGCAACAACCACCTGTACGCCCTGGAGAACACGGCCCCGCTCGGCAGCATGGTGCTTCAGCCTGGCCGTGCTGACCTCAACTGTGCCAGTGGATCGAATGCCCTGCTGGGCCCGCTCAGCAAGTTCGTACCCATCCAATTCTCCACCAGCGCCAACAACAAGGTGGATGCCGCCATTGCGGCGGTCACGACGGCGAACCTGGCCAGGAGCACGCCCATCGATGGCTACGGTACTCCCCGCGCCACCATCGCAGCGGCAGCTATCAATCAAGTGGTTCAGAAATACGGGAGGACGACGGGACTCACGACCGGCACCGTAGTCAGCCTCAACGGCATACTGGACGTCGGCTACACCAGCGGAACCGCGCGATTCGTCGGCCAGATCACCATCAGGAGCCGAGGCCAATTCTCCCGCGCGGGTGATTCGGGCGCTCTGATCGTGGATACCGATAAGCGCCCGGTCGGCCTTCTTTTCGCCGGCACCCTGAACGGCTACACCTTTGCCAACCAGATCGGGGACGTGCTCAAGGCCCTACAGATCTCGATCGACGGCACCTGAGCGGCCCGGAACGACGCGCTGAGCCTATTTCGCTGAGCCTATTTCTGGGAGACCTTCTCGCCCTTCTGGAACAGCCCCGCGTACTGGCCGTAGCCCTCCGCCTCCAGCTTATCGGCCGGGATGAACCGGAGCGACGCTGAGTTCATGCAGTAGCGCAGACCGGTTGGAGCGGGACCGTCGTCGAAGACGTGGCCCAGGTGGGAGTCGGCGTGCTTCGACCGTACCTCGGTCCGCTCGGCAAAGAGCTGGTGGTCGCTCTTGGTCTCGATGTTGGCCGGCTCCAGCGGCTTGGTAAAGCTGGGCCACCCGGTGCCGGAATCGTACTTGTCCAGCGAGCTGAACAACGGCTCGCCCGAGACCACGTCCACGTAGATACCGGGCTCGTGGTTGTCCCAATAGGCGTTGCTGAAGGGGCGCTCGGTGCCCTCGTGCTGAGTCACCTGATACTGCTCCGGACTGAGCTTCTGCTTGAGCTCTGCGTCAGTGGGCTTCTTGAAGGTCACGGGGTTCCATCCTCCTGGTTTCGTCTGGTTGGTCAAGTCGCTAGTCGTTAGTCGCGAGTCGCTCGATCCCCACAACTCTTTGATCCGTTCCTCCCGCCCGCAACCGATGACATAGGCCCGATACCGCTCGGGGTTCTTCTTATAGAACTGCTGGTGGTATTCCTCGGCCGGGTAGAACTTGGTCGCCGGCTGAATCGTGGTCACGACCGGCTTGGCGAACCGGTGCGAGCGGTCCAGCGCCTGCTTGGAGGACTCCGCCGCCCGCTGCTGGGCCGAGTCGCCATAGAAAATGATCGAGCGGTACTGGGGCCCCCGGTCGCAGAAGGCCCGGTCCACGGTCGTGGGATCGATGTGGTGCCAGTAGATGTCGAGCAGCTTGTCGTACGAGATCCGCGCCGGATCGTAGATCACCTGCACCGACTCGGCGTATCCGGTCTTGCCGGTCTCCACTTCCTCATAGTTGGGGTTCGCCTTGGAGCCGCCGGCGTAGCCCGCGGTCACGCTGGCGACGCCGGGAACTCCGTCGAACGCCTTCTGCATCGACCAGAAGCAGCCGCCGGCAAAGAGGGCGACCCGCTCCGCCGCAGTGGGCGCCGGAAGCACGGCAAACCGGCTTTCCCCAGCCGGAGCGGCGCTGGCGGGCAGCTTCAACCCCAAGAGGCTCAAACCCAGCAATGACACGATGATAAGGGGAGCAAATCGGAGGGGCGAACGGGTCATACTGTCCTACTTCCAGTGGGGGACATCAGCTTAACGTATGGGAGTTCCCAATAGATCCAGTCGCCAGTCGCCGCTCGCCAGTCACGAGACGGTAGTCGCTAGTCGCTAGACTCTAGACCCTGGTCACTATAACTGGTGCCCTCGGGATGAATCACACCGCCCTCCCGATGTGGGCATGCACGAAGCTCACGGTGATCGCGCCCTCGCCCACGGCTGCCGCGACCCGCTTGGTGGAGCCACTGCGAACGTCGCCCGCCGCGAAGATGCCGGGGATACTGGTCTCCAGTAGAAAGGGCGACCGGCCGGCAGCGTGCCACCGCTCGTTACCCGCGACCTCCGGCGAGAGACTCCTCCCGGTCAGCACAAACCCCTTCTTGTCCAGCTCGACGCAGTTGCGGAGCCACTCGGTCTTCGGGTCGGCCCCTATCAATAGAAAGAGCGCGCTGGTGTCGATGGTCCGCCTCCGGCCCTCTTTGTCCTCCAATTCCACCACGCCGAGGTGGCCGTCGCCCTGGAGACCGGTAATCTGGGTATTCGGGTGGAGGGTGACGTTCTCCAGTCCCTCGATCCGGTCCACCAGGTAGCGGGACATGCTCTTGCCCAAGTCGTCGCCCCTCATCACCAGGTGGACGTGGCTGCAGCGGTCGCGACCGGAGAGATAGACGACGGCCTGACCCGCCGAGTTCCCTGCTCCGAAGACCACGACTTCCTCGCCTCGGCAAAGCCTGGCCTCCATCTCGGTCGCGGCATAGTAGATCCCCGCGCCCTCGAATTCCGGGAAGTTGGCGATGTCGAGTCGGCGGTACGAGACGCCGGTTGCAACGAGCACGCAGCGGGAGCGGAGCCGGGTTCCGTCGGCCAGGGTAACGAGACGCTCGCCTTCATCGATCCCGAGGGATCGCACGGTGGACGGCACCATGATCTTCGCACCGAACTTCTCCGCCTGGAGCCGGGCCCTCTCGGTCAGGTCCCGGCCGGAGATGGTCTCCGGGAAGCCGAGGTAATTGTCGATCCGCGCGCTGGTGCCCGCCTGTCCTCCGGGCGCGATGGAGTCGAGCGTAAGGACGTCGAGCCCCTCCGATGCCGCATATACCGAGGCGGCGAGCCCGGCCGGACCAGCGCCGACCACCACCAGGTCGTACACGTGGCCCTCTTCCATCCGCTTCATCATCCCCATACACGCGCCTATGTCGGTGAGCGAGGGATTACTGTGCCACGTCCCCTCGGAGTCCATCACGATGGGCGTCGCCGAGACCGGTACGTTGAACCGCTGCAGCAGCTCCTCGGCCTGGGCATCGGTCTCAAGGTCCAGGAATCGGAAGGGGATGCCGTTGCGACTGGCGAAGTCGCGCAGCCGGTGGGCCTCGGGCGAGAAGCGAGAGCCGATGATGCGGACGCCTTCGAAGCCTTCCTCGAGAAGGAGCCGCCGCCGGGCGATGAAGGCCTTGAGCAGGGTCTCGCCCAGCTCGGGCAGCTCCTCGACCGCCCGGCGAAGTTCGCCCGCGTCGAGCTGGACCACGCGACCGTC
>DASRIN010000328.1:0-4296 GCA_035649975.1 Gemmatimonadales bacterium | reverse complement strand
TCCTGGCCAAGCACGCCGGCCTGTTTGCCGATACCACCGCGGTCGAGAGCTGTACCCTTCCCATCGTGCCCTTGTTCGAGACCATCGAGGACCTGCAGCGCGCGCCGGGCATCATGCGTGAGCTGCTCACCATCCCGCTGGTCCGCCGGAGCGTACGGGCCCAGGGCGGAGTGCAGGAAGTGATGATCGGGTACTCCGACTCCAACAAGGACGGCGGGTTCCTGACCTCGAACTGGGAGCTGAGCAAAGCTCAGATCAAGCTCACCCGCATCGGCAAAGAGGCCGGCATCCCCATCGCGTTCTTCCACGGGCGAGGCGGCTCGGTCAGCCGCGGTGGGGCCCCGACCGGCCGGGCTATCGCCGCCCAGCCGGCCGGCTCGATCCAGGGACGGATGCGTATTACTGAACAGGGCGAGGTGGTCTCATTCAAATACGCCAACCGCGGCACCGCCCAGTATCAGATCGAGCTGCTCGCTGCCAGCGTGCTCGAGCACTCGCTGAAATCCGAACGGGAAAAGGCGCTGGTGCCGACGGCTGAATTCGACGAGGCAATGGAGGCTCTCTCGGGAGCGGCCCAGGCGTGCTATCGCCAGCTGATCGATCACTCCGATCTGCTGCCGTACTATCAGGCCGCGAGCCCGCTGGAGGAGCTGTCGATGCTCAATCTCGGCTCCCGCCCGGCTCGCCGCTTCGGCGCCCGCTCCCTCACCGACCTGCGGGCAATCCCCTGGGTCTTTGCCTGGTCTCAGAACCGCCACTTCGTCCCTGGCTGGTATGGCGTAGGAAGCGGGATCCTCACCTTCCTTCAGGTGCGGGGACAGCGCGGCGCGGCGCTGCTCGACCGGATGTTCAACGAGTCGCGATTGTTTCGCCTGATCGTGGATGAGGTGGAGAAGACGCTCACCTACGTCGATCTGGAGATTGCCCGGGAGTACGCCGAGCTGGTGCCGGATGCCTCGGCGCGGGCCAATATCCTGGCGCTGGTGGAGGAGGAGTATCAACGGACGGTGGAGGCGGTGCTTCGGATCAGCCGGGGACGGGAGCTGGTGGAGCGCTATCCCCGGTTCCGGAGACGCCTCGCCCGCCGGCTACCGACGATCAATCAAGTGAGCCGGCAACAGATCGAGCTATTGCGTCGCTTCCGGGAATCGGGGGGTGACAAGACTCAGGAAGAGCAGCTCTCGGCCTTGTTACTCTCCATTAACACGATCGCTGCTGGCTTCGGAGCCACGGGGTGAAGAAGAGCTTAGCTCACGTCTCTTCTTCTCAACCTCAACCCGCAGCTGCCCGCAGGCCGCGTTGATGTCTAGACCCCTGCTGCGACGAACGGCAGCTTCTATCCCTTGATTCCGGAGGCGCTCGGCGAACGACCTGATCCGCGCAGCAGTCGTTGGGGTCAGGTCCGGCGCACCTCCCGGGTGTAGCGGAAGGATATTGACCAGCGCGCCGAGACGGCGAGCCAGGCCACCCAGCCGATCGGCATCGACCTCGCTGTCGTTGACCCCCGCGATCATCACGTACTCGAAGGTGATCCGCTTGCGGAACGCTTCGGCGGCCCTGATCACGGCCTCGAGATCGTACTTCTTCTCGATCGGCATGATCCCGCGGCGCTGCTCCGAAGTCGGTGCGTGAAGCGAGATGGCCAGCCGGAACTGCTCCGGCCGCTGGGCGAACTCCTTCATACCCGGGAGAATCCCCACCGTGGACACGGTGATATGCCGGGCCCCGATGGCGAACCCCGCCGGCTTGTTCAGGATGCTGAGGGCGGTGTCGACCGAGGGCCAGTTGAGCAGCGGTTCACCCATCCCCATGAACACGATGTTGGTCGGCTTCTGGGCCGGATCGTCGAGCACGATCTCTCGCACCTGTCCCGCTATCTCGAAGGGCGTGAGGTTGCGCCGGAATCCCATCCGTCCGGTGGCGCAGAAGGTGCAACCCAGCGCGCATCCAGCCTGAGACGAAATGCAGAGCGTACGACGCGCTGTGGACGGAATCAGCACCGACTCGATGGCCTCACCGTCAGTCAGCCGCCAGAGGTACTTGCGGGTGCCGTCCGACGACTGCTGAATCGTGTCGGCTGCGAGGGTAGGGAGGGGGTGTTCCCGGTCCAGCTCCGCCCGGAGGGGGAGGGGCAACTCGGTCGCTTGGCTCCAGCCGCGGACCGGATCCTGCCACAGCCGGCGGTGGATTTGCCGAGCCCGGTAGGCAGGAAGGCCACGCTCGCCGGTCCAGCGCTGCAGGAGCTCCAGTGACTGGGAAGGTGGCAGATCGAGCAGGGTTGGACTGCTGACAGGGCGGGCCGGCATGCTGAAAAATAGCCTCATAGCCCCTGCGCATTACCCCATTTAGCTTTGTTTCCATGTCCCTTCGGGCTAGTCCGTGCTCCTGACCGAACTGCTCTCCCCCGACCGCGTTGTAGTCCCCCTTACCGCCCGCGATAAAGCCGGGGTCATCGCCGAGCTGACCCGTCATCTGGTGGATCACTCCGGTGGGGGATTCGATGAGGTCTTGGGCGCCGTGGAGGAGCGCGAGGCGGTCCTGAGTACCGGCATCGGGTTCGGGGTCGCCATACCGCACGCCCGCTCCTCAGCGGTTCGGGAGCTGAGCGTGGTCTGTGGGCTGAGCCCCGAACCGGTCCCCTTCGACTCCATCGACGGGGAGCCGGTCCGGCTCTTCTTCCTCATTGTGGGCCCCGAGTCCTCCGCCGGACAGCACGTCAAGCTGCTGAGCCGGATTGCCCGGCTGGTCCGGCGGGACAATCTCCGGCAGCAGTTGTGTGAAGCAGGCACCCCTCAGGAGTTCTACGCCGCGCTGCTGGACGCCGAGGCCCGGGCCTGATGGGTGCTACCGCGCTCAGGACCCATCGGGGGGGCGCACTCACCCGGGAGCAGCTGGGACAGGAGGTCCGTCTGGGCGGGTGGGTGCACCGGCGCCGCGACCTGGGCGGGCTGGTCTTCGTGGACTTGCGGGACCGTGCCGGCCTGGTCCAGCTATCGTTCAATCCCGAATGGACTGCGCCTGAGGTCATGGAGCGAGCGGCGGCGCTCGGCGCCGAGACCGTGGTGCTGGTAACCGGCATCGTCGCTCTCAGGCCGGAGCCGTCGCGGGATCCGCACCTCCTGTCGCGCGAGGTCGAAGTGCACGCCACCAGACTTGAGGTCGTGGGCCCAGCGCAGACTCCAGTCATTCCCGTGGCCCGAAAGGAAAAGGAGGAGCTGCCCGCGGAGGAGTTACGGCTCCGCCACCGGGTGCTCGACCTGCGGCGACCCGAGCTGCACCGCAACCTGATCCTGCGTCACCGCCTGATGCAGGCCACCCGCCGCTACTTCGATCAGCACGGCTTTCTCGAGATCGAGACTCCGATCCTCACCAAGCCCACCCCCGAGGGAGCCCGGGACTATCTGGTGCCGAGCCGGGTGCATCCGGGCGAGTTCTTCGCGCTGCCCCAGTCGCCCCAGCTCTACAAACAGCTGCTCATGGTGGCGGGATTGGACCGGTACTTCCAGATCGCGCGCTGCTTTCGGGACGAGGACCTTCGAGCCGATCGCCAGCCCGAGTTCACTCAGATCGACATCGAGGCCTCGTTCATCGGGTTGGAGGATGTGCTCGCCTTTGGAGAGGGCCTGGTGCAGACCCTCTGGGCTGAGGGCGGACATCGCCTGTCGCTGCCGATCCCGCGGATGCGCCATGCCGACGTCCTGGAGAAGTACGGCACTGACAAGCCGGACCTCCGATTCGGCCTGGAAATCTTCGACGCCACCGACGCGTTCCGTGAAGCTGACTTTGCCATCACCCGGAAAGCGATCGAAGCCGGCGGGAGGGTTCGTGGCATCCGGGTGCCCGGCGGTGCGAACCTGTCGCGGAAGCAGGTGGATGAGATCGAGGCAGCCGCGAAGTCTCTCGGCGCTGCTGGATTGCTGCGACTCAAGAAGTCGGGTGGCACCCTGGAAGGCCCTGCCGCCAAGTACCTCTCCTCGGAGGCCGGAACACGTTTGGACCTGAACAACGGGGATCTGCTTCTGCTGGTGGCGGGACCGGATCACATCTCGAGTCCAGCGCTCGATCGGGTCCGCCAGGAGGTGGCCCGGCGTCTCGAGCTCATACCCGCGGGTGAGAACCGGTTCGTTTGGATCATCGACTTCCCCTTGTTCGAGCGCGACCCCAGGACCAGCGCCCTCAACTCGGTGAACCACCCGTTCACGGCACCGCATCCCGAGGATCTGCCCCTCCTGGAGGCCGCGCCGGAGCGGGTTCGAGCCCTGGCGTACGACATGGTGTTGAACGGCACCGAGCTGG
>DASRIN010000327.1:0-4674 GCA_035649975.1 Gemmatimonadales bacterium | reverse complement strand
TCGGCTCAGCGACTTCCTGCTCTGGGAGGCGGCCTATGCCGAGCTATTCTTCCTCCCGGTGATGTGGCCGGATTTCGGGGCGGAAGATCTCCAGAGAGTGGTCCGGGAATTCGCGGGACGGGAGCGGCGCTTCGGAGGTCTGCCGGGAACGGAGGGGCGGCTGGCGGGGCAGACGTAAGGAGCATTTGCCTTCCGCTCGGTCGAGTCCGGGCTCACATTCGACCTGTTCGCATTGGGCCTGCGACCTGACTCGGGAGTGATGTTATGGGAGGAAATGAAGGCACTGCCCCGCAGGGGCCGGATCTGGCGTCTGGTTTACCCGTGGATCAAGTCCCGGATGGTGCGATGGTCGCCGGACACGTCGGAAGCGAGGCCGTGCTTCTGGCCCGGCAAGCCGGACAGTGGTATGCCATCGGGGCGGTCTGCAGCCACTACAGTGGTCCCCTCGCGGAAGGACTCCTGGTCGGCGACAGCGTGCGCTGTCCCTGGCACCACGCCTGTTTCAGCCTGAGAACCGGCCAGAGCCTTCGCCCACCAGGGCTGAACGATGTCTCCTGCTGGCGGGTCGAGCAGCGGGGCGACCGGGTTTTCGTAACCGGTAAGGTGCCGGACCAGCCACGCAAGCAACCCGTCCCCAGCGGCAGGAGTGGAGGCCCCGATTCAGTGGTCATTGTCGGCGCCGGAGCCGCTGGCGAATGCACCGCCGAGACACTCCGGGAAGCCGGCTACGCGGGAGCGGTTACCCTGGTGGATCCCGATCCTGACGCGCCTTACGACCGGCCCAACTGTTCCAAGGACTATCTCGCCGGCACTGCCTCCGAGGATTGGATTCCGCTGCATCCGCCCGAGTTCTATCGCGACCTCGAGATCGACATCATTCGGAACCGGCGGGTGACCAACATTGAGCCCAGGGCTCGGCGGATCCGGTTGGACGACGGCGCGACGCTGGAGTACGGAGCTCTGGTGCTCGCAACCGGAGCCACTCCGGTGCGGCTTCCGTCTGAATTCGATCAGAGCTCTCCGCCCGTGCATTACCTTCGCAGCTTTGCCGACAGCAAGACAATTATCGCCGCTGCGGCCAATACCCGGCGCGCCGTCGTTCTGGGGACCAGCTTCATCGGTCTGGAGGTGGCGGCATCCCTCCGGGCTCGAAAGCTGGAGGTTCACGTGGTCGGTCCAGACGCGCGTCCCCTGGAGCGCGTGCTCGGCGCCGAGCTGGGCGACTTCATTCGGCGTTTGCACGAGGAGCACGGTGTCGTATTTCATCTGCAGCAGAAGCCGGCTGCCATCCGCGACGGAGTGGTAACCCTGGAGAGTGGAGAGCGCTTAGCGGCGGATCTGGTCGTGGCTGGAATCGGAGTTCGGCCCAACATCGAGCTGGCCCAAGCGGCAGGGCTGGCCATCGATCGTGGCGTGCTCGTCAATCAATGGCTCGAAACCAGCGCTCCAGGAGTGTTCGCCGCCGGAGACATTGCGCGCTGGCCCGATCCTCGTTCGGGCGAGCCCATCCGGGTAGAGCACTGGGTCGTCGCTCAACGTCAGGGTCATGCCGTTGCCAGGGCCATTCTCGGGGATAAAGCGCCGTTTCATTCGGTGCCCTTCTTCTGGAGCCAGCACTACGACGTGCCGATCAATTACGTGGGGCACGCCGAGCGGTGGGACCGCATCGTCGTCGATGGGGACATCGAGGCCCGAGATTGCGCCGTTCGGTATCAGTTGGATGGCCGGACCGCTGCTGTAGCGACGATCTACCGCGACCAGGAAAGTCTCCAGGCCGAACTAGCCATGGAGCAGGCCAGAAGCTCGCCTCCAGTCCCAGCCTGATCTGCTTGCCCACCCTAAGCTACCGCTCCCCGGCCGTGATTGAGTACGCACGCCGGGGCCGCTCAGCCCGAACCCACTAGCTTGCGCCCATGAAGATTTCCCGGCGCCGATTCCTGGCTGGTGTCGGCGCCGCGGGCGCCGCAGTTGCAGCCGATGCGTTTGGACTAGAAGCCAACCGCGTGGTGATAACCCGTCACGATGTCTACGTCCCGGGACTGCCGCCGGAGCTGGATCGACTCCGCATCGCCCAGATCACCGATGTGCATTTCCCCGGCAATCAGCTCGCGGCCCGGGCAGCAATACAGCACATCCACGACGAGCGCCCGGAGATCGTGGTTCTGAATGGTGACATGACGGAGACGGCGCGGGCCGACGACCAGGTCAGAGACTTTCTCGGGAAGGTCAGGGGCAGGCTGGCAACGGCAGCGGTTCTGGGAAACTGGGAGTATCGCGCCGGGGCGGTCGGCGAAACCGCCCGGGCGACCTATCGCGGCACCGGCGTCGATCTCCTGGTCAACCAGACGAAGGTTGTGCGCGTGGGCCAGGCGTCGCTGGCGTTGGTGGGACTGGATGACATGCTCCACGGGACCCCCGACGTAGCGACAGCCCGCCGGGGGCTGCAGTCGGGAGGCGTCGAGATCTGGCTTATCCACGAGCCGGCCCTGGCCGACAGCCTGGCGGCCGCTACCTCGGCTCGACCTGCGTTCCTCCTGGCGGGGCACACCCACGGAGGACAGATCCGCATTCCGTTCCTCCCCCCGATCAAGCCCCCCGGGGCAGGCCGGTTTCTCGAGGGATGGTACCGGGACACCCCAGCGCCGCTCTACGTATCACACGGGGTGGGAACCACCGGCATTCAGGCTCGATTCCGCTGCCCTGCCGAGCTGCCTGTTTTTACCCTGCGCCGCACCTGACGCTCG
Source organism: Gemmatimonadales bacterium (assembly GCA_035649975.1). Classification (GTDB taxonomy): domain Bacteria; phylum Gemmatimonadota; class Gemmatimonadetes; order Gemmatimonadales; family GWC2-71-9; genus CAVVWJ01. The sequence continues at coordinate 1,930 of DASRIN010000327.1, read as the reverse complement.
CGTTACTGTCGGCCGGAGCGCGCCGAGCCCAGGTGCCGCTCCATCTCGGTGTCCATCTGCTTACGGAGCCCGGCCAGGCGCACCGCGTACTGTTCCAGCGCGCGGTCCAGATCGTCCTTGGGGGTCCACTGCGGTACCGGAACAGGCCGTCCCTCGGCATTGAGCGCCACGAAGACAATGACACAGTGCCCGGTTCGCCGCCGGGTGGGATTCTTGGGGTCGCGGGCATAGACATCCACGGCGATATCGATGCTGGTCTTGCCAGTACGGATGACGAGCGCCTGAAGCTCGACGACCTCCCCCACGTGAATCGGCGCCAGAAAGTGTAGCCCGCCAAGATAGACCGTGACACAGTAGGTACCGGTCCAGCCTGCCGCGCAGGTATACCCCACCTGATCGATCCACTTCATCACCGCCCCGCCGTGAACCTTTCCCCCGAAGTTGACGTCTCCGGGTTCCGCCAGGAAGCGGAGCGTAACGGCACGCTGGGGCTCGAGCCCGCGGTCAGCGGCCATTGTCCCTCACGCCGAGCTCGCCGGCTGGTCCTCGGTGTATGGCCGCCTGAGCTTCACCACTTTGGCCTGGACCCTCCGCAGTCTCATGTTCAGCAGCTCAACCATGACCGAGAATGCCATGGCAAAGTAGATGTAGCCCCTCGGGATATGCTGGTCGAACCCTTCCCCAAGGAGCGCCACACCGATCAGGATCAGGAAGCTCAGGGCAAGCATCTTGATGGTGGGATGCCTGCTGACGAATCCGCTGATGGTCCCGGAGAAGGCCATCATGAAAATGATGGCCACGACTACGGCCGCGATCATCACACCCAGCTCGGTGACCATCCCAACCGCAGTGATGACTGAATCCAGAGAGAATACGATGTCCAGCAGCATTATCTGGATCAGCACGCTGGCAAAGGATGGCCCCACCCGGGCGGATACCTCTCCCTCTTCGCCTTCCAGGTTCCCGTGGATCTCGTGGGTGCTCTTTGCCAGCAGGAACAGCCCACCGAGGATCAGCACCAGGTCCCGGCCTGAGATCTCCTCACCCAGGATGGTAAACAGCGGTGCGGTGAGCCGAATGATCCAGGTGAGTGAGAAGAGCAGCAGAATCCGGGTCAGCATTGCCAGGCCGAGCCCGATGAGCCGGGCACGGGCCTGCTGGGCCTGCGGCAACTTGTCTGCCAGGATCGAGATGAAAACGATATTGTCGATGCCGAGCACGATCTCGAGCACCGTCAGGGTGGCAAAGCCGATCCAGGCCTGCGGGTCGGTGATCCAGTCCATAGTCAGGAGGTCAGCTAAGGGTTGGGAACTGCCGGCAGGCTGCCAGTTGGCGGGCGTGATGCCGGGTGTGCACCGCCAGTAGCTGAAGCGCCTGGCGGGGGGACAGTAAACCAAAATAGGCGTGCGTCAGACAGGGACGTGCAGGCCCGGCACAAGCGCCGAGCTCGGTGGTGAACAGTTCGGCCAAGCTGCCGAGCTCCTTGAGTGCGGTCTGGCGGTCATCAACGACTATTCTGGGGCGGGTCTCCCTGGGTGCCCGCACGCCCGGGGGGAATGGCTTCCCCGCGAGGAGTCGCGGCAGCGCGGTGTGGCGGAGAATGAAACGCCGCAGGCGGGAGCCCCGCAGGCTCATTCCGGCCTGGCCACCCAGCTCTCCCCGAAGCACCCGGTAGGCTTCCGTCACATGACTGGTGACTTCGGCCGGGGTCCATTTCCCGGGTGCCATCGGACGGGTCCAGGTCTCGAGGGAGAGCGACATCGCCGAGGCCTGGTACTCCTCCAGTGCGGCAGTGTGGTCAGCCAGCAGTCGGTCCCAATCAGCCGGTAGCACCGCTACATCGCCCCGGTAGCAAACTGCTGGGCTACGCGCAGCTCGGCCCACTCGATGTCCCCAGCATCAACAGCCGCCCGAACGGCACGCTCACCCG
>DASRIN010000326.1:0-2794 GCA_035649975.1 Gemmatimonadales bacterium | reverse complement strand
GCACCGGCCAGGTCCGCGCCTCCGGCGGCCGGCACGACTGGCTGCGCCAGGGTCTGGTGTCCGCCGAAGTGGCGCTGGCGCTGGTGCTGCTGGTGGGCGCCACGCTCCTGGTCCGCACCGCGATTCATCTCCAGCGGGTGGATCCCGGCTTCGAGCCCCGGGGCCTGGTGACCGCACGGATCGCCCTGCCGGCCGAGAGCTACGCGTCTCCCGAGGCGGTGCGGCGGGCGTTCGAGACCGTGCTGGAGCACCTCACCGCCTCACCCGGTGTCAAGAGTGCCGCACTCTCCAGCCAGGTTCCGATGGGTCCGGGCGGCGGCTTCAATGGGCTGATCCCCGAGGGCAAGCCGGTCGCTCCGGAGAGCCAGGTGAATGCGCGTATGCGCCTGGTGTCGCCGGGTTATGCCGAAACGATCGGCCTTCGGCTGAAGCGCGGCCGTCAGCTCAGCACCGCTGACCGGACCGGCGGGCCTCGGGCCATGGTGGTGAACGAAGCGCTGGCGCGTGACTTGTTCCCCGGGCAGGATGCGCTGGGAAAGCGGGTGGTCTGCTGCGAGGGTGCACCGGACGACCTGCGCTGGAAGACGATCGTGGGCGTGGTGGGCGACGTGCGCTCCCGGGGTCCCGATCAGGCGCCGCAGCCGGAGTTCTTCCTGCCGATTTCCCAGGCCCCGGATGAGGCCTGGAACTGGATTGCGCGGACCATGAGCTTGATCGCCCTCGCCGACCAGGATCCCCTGGTGCTGGGACCCGCCATGCGAGAGGCGCTCCGGCGGGTGGATCCATCACTGCCGGTCTACCGAATCGAGACCCTCGAGGCTTCCCTGGCCAATGCCCTGGCCCCGGCCCGATTCCGCACCGCGCTGCTCGGCTCGCTGGCCGGCATCGGGCTTCTGCTCGCTCTGGTCGGGATCTACGGCGTGATCGCGTACCTGGTCACCCGCCGGCGCGGGGAAATCGGCGTGCGGATGGCGCTCGGAGCAACTTCGGGCGACGTGCTGCGGATGGTGATAGGACAGGGACTCAGGCCGGTGCTGGCCGGAACCGCGCTCGGCGCACTCGGCGCGCTGGCCGCGACGCGGTTGCTCGCCACCTGGCTGCACGGCGTCTCACCCAACGATCCACTGACCTTCGGCGCAGTGGCACTCTCGCTGACCGGCGTCGCGGCGCTGGCCAGTCTCATTCCGGCCCGGCGGGCGACGAAAGTGAGCGCGCTGGAGGCGATGAGGGCGGAATAGTGGTCAGGGGTCAGTGATCAGTGGTCAGAGAAAAACCCGCTGACCACTGACCACTGACCACCGAGCACTCATACTTTCAGCACCACCCCCCGCCGCTCCAGTACCCGCAAAATCCCGTACCACAGCATGACGAACGTGAGCTTCTCCCCGAAAGCGGGGCCAAAGGATAGGTTGGGAGTCCCAGCACCGCCGGCCTGGCGGGGAGGGGCTCATGAAGAAGACCCGGTTCACCGAAGAGCAGATCATTCGTGTCCTGCAGGAAGCCAGTGGCGGCCGCTCGATCAAAGAGGTGTGTCGTCATCACGGCATCACCGAGACCACCTTCTACCGCTGGCGGAACAAGTATGGGAGCATGCAAGTCTCCGAGGCGCGCCGCCTGAAGGCGCTCGAGGATGAGAATCGGCGCCTGAAGAAGCTGGTGGCCGATCTCTCGCTCGACAATGCGATGCTCAAAGATGTGGTGGGACGAAAGTGGTGACGACGAGACAGCGGCGGCAGGTCGTCACCACGCTTCTGGCCGCCTATCCCGTGAGTCAGCGCCGGGCCTGCCGTCTGCTGGGCTTGGCGCGCTCCCGCTGGCAATATCACTCACGACGCCCGACGCGGACGGTGCTGCGCGAGCGGCTGCGCGTCCTCGCCGCGGAGCGCCCGCGCTGGGGCTATCTGCGTCTCCATATTCTACTCCGCCGGGAAGGCCACCAGGTCAATCACAAGCTCGTCTATCGCCTCTACCGGGAGGAAGGTCTCCTGGTGCGGCGCCGGCGCCGCAAACGCGTGGCCATGCCGCGCGTCCCGCTGCCTCGCCCGAGCCGGCCCAATGAGCGCTGGGGCATGGACTTCATCATGGATGCGCTGGTCGAGGGCCGTCGTTTCCGCTGCCTCACGATGGTGGATGAGTACACCCGCGAATGTCCCGTGATCGAAGTCGACACCTCGCTCCCGAGCCAGCGGGTCATTCGAGCCCTGGACCGCTTGGCAGAAGTGCGCGGCCTGCCCCGCAGTCTGGTGGTGGATCACGGGCCGGAGTTCATCTCCAAGTCGCTGGACGCCTGGGCCTATGCCCACGGCGTGCAGCTCCTGTTTATTCGTCCCGGCAAGCCGGTCGATAACGCCTACATCGAGAGCTTTCACAGCCGCTTCCGGGACGAGTGTCTGAATGAGCGGTGGTTCTGGGATCTGCCCGATGCCCGACGGCAGATCGAGACCTGGCGACGAGACTACAATGACGTACGTCCGCACTCCAGCTTGGACCAGCGGACCCCCAAGGAGTTTGCCGAGGCACTCGCCCAGAGCGAGGTGGCTTCGATCACCCGACTCTCAGCCTGACTGGCCCCGCATTGGGGAGAAGCTCAAACGCGATCGCGTACCCGAGTGAGGCCAGCCGCGGCGTGAGCCAGGAGGCGAACCCGGTGCGGTAGATGGCCTGCTGCAACGACACCGATTCACCGCCCATCGAGACGTGGATCAGCCCCATTGTTCGTGCCATCATGCCCGAGCCCACGAACGCCGTCATCGGGTTCAGTCCATAGGTTACGAACGGCGCGACCCACCGCTTC
>DASRIN010000325.1:0-3975 GCA_035649975.1 Gemmatimonadales bacterium | reverse complement strand
CAGAGTCCCCGAGAGATCGGAATCGCGCTGGATGTGAGCACCCTGCTGGACGGGAGTGTCCGGCGGGCGGACAACCGGGTGCGCATCACCGCGCAGCTCATCGATGCCGAGACCGAGCGGCATCTCTGGTCGGAGACCTACGACCGGGAGCTGACCGACATCTTCGCCATTCAGACCGACGTCGCTCTGCAGATTGCCGCGGCACTCGAGGCGGAGCTCTCCGCCGAGGAACGCCAACGGATCCGGAAGGAGCCCACCCACGATGTGCAGGCGTACCAGCTTTTTCTCCTGGGAAAGCACTGCATTGGCCGGTGGACCCAGGAGGGAGTGGAGCAGGGACTCGAGTACCTGAGGCAGGCAGTCGCGAGGGACCCATCCTACGCCCGGGCTTACGCCGAGATGGCCTACACCTATCTCGAGCTAGGCATCGGCGTCGCCGGCGAGCTCCCACCCAGCAAGGCCTTTCCTCAGGCAAGGGAGGCGATCGCCAGGGCGCTCGAGGCCGACCCCGGCCTGGCGGAGGCCCACGCTATGCTGGCGTTCTGGAAGTTTGCCTGTGACTACGATTGGGCCGGCGCGGAGCGGGAGTTCAGGCTGGCGCTGGAGCTGAATCCGAGCAGCGGTCCCACCTACGATGCCTACGGGCTCATGCTCTCCGCGCTGGGGCGGCATGACGAGGCGCTCGAGGTGCAGCGGCGGGCACACGAGCTGGACCCGCTGTCCCATCGCCTGGATCGTGCGACCACGCTGCTGCGGTCCGAGCGCTACGATGAGGCGCTCGAGATGGCGCTCGAGGTGACCCAGCTCGACCCCCACTTCGCCATGGCCCGCGCCACACTCGGCTGGGCCTACATCTATAGGGGAATGGGTGAGCTCGGCATCGCGGAGCTGGAGCGGGCGGTCTCGCTGGCTCCGGACAGCACCATGTTCCTGGCCCAGTTGGGGGAGGCCTGGGCCCGGGTGGGGCAACCGGAGCGGGCCCGCGAGGTTCTCAGCCGCTTGAAGGAATTGTCCGGTCAGCGCTACGTGTCGCCCTACCACTTCGCCTACGTGTACACCGGACTGGGCGAGTTGGACGAGGCGATGGACTGGCTGGAGAGCGCCTATAATGAAGGGGCCGGAGGAATCTGGGGGATCAAGACCTCGTTCCTGTTCACACCCCTGCGTTCACACCCACGATTCAAAGCGTTGCTCGGGAAAATGAATCTGGCTTAGCTCTGGGCGATAGCACCGCCCGGATTCGTTTTGGGCCGGCGAGGTTTACCAGGCACGCGTCTCTCCCACCTTCATGATCCACGCCCGTTCCGGTCCCCATCCCAGGCGTTCCGCTTCCGTCCGGAAGCGCTGCGGCGGCTCGTCCGGTGGCTCATCGGACAGGTCGAAGGTGCCGAAGTGCATGGCGACGACGCGTCGTGCCTGCACGTCCTGTGCGACCTGGAGAGCTTCCTCCGGCGTCACATGCACGAAGTGCATCATGTCGGATGGGAGATAGGCACCGATAGGGATGGCGGCCAGGTCCATCGGACCCAGTCTGCGGCCGATCTCCTTGAAGTCGGTCGAATAGCCGGTGTCGCCGGCGTAATAGAATCGCCTGGTGGCACCGCTCACCACCCACCCGGCCCAGAGCCGCCGGAACCGATCCCTCAGTGAGCGACCGGAGAAGTGCTGGGCCGGAACGCAGTGGAGCCGGAGGCTGGCGAGCTCGGTCTCCTGCCACCAATTGAGCTCGATCGCCTGGCCACCGGCGCGCCGGATCCACTGGCCCAGGCCGAGGGGCACCACGAAGGGCACGCCTCGTTGGGCCAGCCATCTCACGGTGGTGATGTCGGTGTGGTCGTAGTGGTCGTGCGACAGCAGCACGAAATCGATCTTGGGCAGGGCCTCGAGCGGCATGCCTGGAGGCACCATTCGCCGGGGCCCCATGAAGGAGAAGGGACTCGCCCGGCGGGAGAACATTGGATCGGTCAGGAAGCTCACGCCATCCATGCGTACCAGGAAGCTGGAGTGGCCGATCCAGGTGAGGTTGGGGTCCAGGGTAAGGGCAGTGGGATTAAAGGGCACAGCCGGAGCCGCGCCCACGCGGGGCCGCAGGGACACCCACATCCGGCGCAGGAAGAATGGCAGCGTCACGTCGAGGTGCGGCGCGGACATGGCTCCCGCCGGATTCTGGAAGCGGTGGCTGCCGTCACGGATCGAGGTCCTGACTTGTTCCATACTTGGTAGCAGCCCTCCACCCCGGCATGGAGCTCACTATGATATTGTCACGACTCGGTTGGCCCAGGGCCATCCTTCCTCCCCTGCTGCTTCTGGCCTGCGACAAGACACCCACCCCCACTGAAGTGACGGCGCACTCCGGTCAGCAGGAAGTCTCCCAGCTGGAAGCCAGTGCGGCTGGCGAGCCGTTCGAGGTCGCCCAGGCGTTCTTCGAGCTCAACACCACGTTCAACGATATGGGATTCCAGGTATTCCTCGATCACACCGGCTGGAGGCACGTGAGCCTGACCGATCCGAACGGGAATACCGTCTTCGGCCTTCACGCCGAAACGGGACTCTCGCAGATCGGGCTCACCGAGCTGCACTTCGAGAGTGAAGAGCCCAGGCCCTCCCAGCTTAAGCCCAAGTTTCCTCCTGGACGCTACACCTTCCGGGGTCAGACGGTCGAGGGGACGACCCTGATGAGCCAGGTGCAGGTGAATCAGCAGATGCCGTCCGCCCCCAGCTTCTCACCGAAGAACGGCCAGCTGGTCGACAAGAGCAACGTGGTGGTGCGATGGAATGCGCCCGGCGCCGACATGGTCGAGGTGATCATCGAGCAGGACGACCTGGAACACAGTCTGGACGTGCTCGTTTCGGGCTCGACCACCAGCCTCAGCGTGCCGCCTCAATTTCTGCGGCGGGGCCGGGAGTACAAGATCGAGGTCCAGTCGGTTGCGGAGAATAAGAATCGGACGATTGCCGAGAGCACGTTTAGGACCAGATCGTAGGCTACCGTCTACCCGCTTACCGCCCTCCTGCATCCGCGGACGGCGCTCCCTGCTCCAACCAGGCGCGGAATGCGTTGGAGGTCGTGGCCAGCTGCCAGTCGGCAAACACCTCCAGCGCCATGGCGCGAATCGGCCCACTGGCCTCAGCGGGTCCGGTCTCGCTCTGTAGGAGCAGCCAGCCCTCGAAGTGCTCGGGGTCGGGATCATCGCGCACCGTGCCCTCCAGCAGGCGGCGCTTGATCGTCAGACCGATGGCGTCGGGAGTGGTGTCCCGCTTCCGCCGCCGCCGTCGCCCCTCGCTGGCGTCGAGGGCGGAGAGAAGCTGCTGGCAGACTTCAGCAGGACGGATCGGAGTCATAGCTCGCGGCTAGTGACTGGCGACTGGTGACTGGCGACTGGTGACTGGATCCGGCCTCCTATACCCTCGCTCTCTCGCCACCAGATCCAGCTCCACCGTCTCCAGATCCTGCAGCAGCAGTTCGAACGGCTCTAGAGCTAGCAAGGTCGCGACCGACTTGAGGTACCCCCGGCAGGTCTCGCAGGTGTCCACCTGGAGCCTGTCGCCGGGCGCCTCGGGCACCAGCGACCCGAGCTTTTGGTGATCCCGCTCGCCACAGTAGCTACACCAGAGAGGCTGCACCTCCCAGCCGCCTCCGCAGCGGCCACAGCGAAGCCAGCGGGTCCGATCCAATCCCCGCCGCTCGGCAACGGTTGGCCAGGCCCCACAGATGGGACAGTACCCCTGGGACCACCCTTTGGAGACCTGGCTCTGCAGCTGTCGGGCGTAGCTGGCGAGTACCGGGAAGGCCGCCAGATAGGCGATTGAGCCGAGCGCTGGAGCATCGACGCGTGCTCCTGCGGCCATGGCCGAGATCGCCGCTTCGTCCATTCGCACAGCGGCGTCGAGCAGGCGATTCGCTTCGTCCATGTCGGGCCGATAGTCTTGCAGGGAGCCACCGGCGACAGCAGCCAGGCGGTGAACTAGACTCTG
>DASRIN010000324.1:0-4676 GCA_035649975.1 Gemmatimonadales bacterium | reverse complement strand
ACAGCATCCGCTTTGTCTTGAACACCGGCGCGTAAGGGACGGACCATTCCGGGCGCCGGCGCATGCACCGACGACGATCCCCCCAGAACCAGGACGCGCTGAATGTCCGCGAATACGACGGTTGTTCTCGCTGCGCTCGCCGCTGTGATTCTCATTGCAGCCACCTGCTACCTCGCGTTGCAGCTTCGCTTCGAGCGTTGGAAGAGGGATCACACCAAAGCGGCCCGACGTGACGCCGTTCAACGCAGCCAGGCCGTCACCCTGGGCAAGATCTACGAGCACCTCATCCCGTACTTGCCGGATTTTCGCTGGAATCCCAAGGACGCCCGGTTCATCGGGACGCCAGTCGATTTCCTGGTCTTCGACGGACTGAGCGAAGGTCAGGTGCGCGCCATCATATTCGTCGAGGTCAAGACGGGCACCTCTTCCATGAGTGTGCGCGAACGCCAAGTCCGGGACGCGGTGTTGGGACAGCGAGTCGAGTGGCATCAACTCAACCTGCCCGATGTCCGAATGCGGCCGGACCCCGCGGCCTGACGAATCGATGAAGACGTTTCGGGCACAGACCCTGGACCAATGGCGCGACTGGCTCGCCGCGCACCATGACTCGGAGTCCGAGGTATGGCTCATTTTTCATAAAGTGCACACCGGAGTCCCTTCGATCGCCTATCAGGATGCGCTCGACGAGGCGCTGTGCTTTGGCTGGGTGGACAGCCTGGTCAAGCGCCTGGATGAGCGCCGCTATGCCCGCAAGTTTACGCCGCGCACAGCGAACAGCCGGTGGTCCGCCATAAACCGAACGCGTTACGCGGCACTCAAAGCCAGCGGACGATTGAGGGCGGCCGGACTCCGTCGAGCCCCGACAGAGCGCGGCCATGATCCGCGCCCATCCCGATTCACGATGCCCTCGAAGCTGCCGCCCTATATCGCGGCCGCGTTGCGGAAGCGGCCGGCAGCAATGCGCCACTTCGAGGCGCTGGCGCCTTCGCTCCGCCGGAATTATGTCGGCTGGATCGAGTCCGCCAAGCGGGACGAAACGAAAGCCCGGCGTCTGAAAGAGGCGATTCGCCTCCTGGCCGCCGGGAAGGAGCTCGGACTCAAATGAGCCTCCCGGCTGGCCTGCAGGAGCAATTCGGCCAGATCGACATCTACCTCTTCGACCAGTTGTTGCGAGGCCGCATTGTGCCAGGCATGCGGATTCTGGATGCCGGCTGCGGCGCGGGTCGCAACCTCGTGTATCTGCTGCAAGCGGGGTATGAAGTCTTCGGCGCAGACGAGGATGCCGCCTCGATTGCCGAAGTGCGTCGCCTGGCCGCACGATTCGCTCCAGCACTTCCGGCAGACAACTTCCGGGTCGAGTCGTTGGAGGCGCTGACCTTCCCGAGCCTCTTCGCGGATACGGTGATCTGCAGCGCCGTCCTGCACTTCGCTGCAGACGATGCGCGTTTCAACGCTATGCTGCAAGGCTGTTGGCGGGTGCTCAAGCCGAACGGTCTGTTTTTCTGCAGGCTGGCATCGTCAATCGGCTTGGACGGTCGGGGAGAACCCCTCGGCGGACGCCGTTACCGATTGCCAGACCGCTCGGAGCGATATCTGGTGGATGAGCCGCTGTTGCTGGCCCTGACCCGAGGCCTGGGCGGAGAGCTGGTCGACCCGCTCAAGACCACCGTCGTTCAAGACCAGCGATGTATGACGACCTGGGTGGTACGCAAAGCGCTCTCGGACGGAGCGCCATGAGATGACACTCGATATTCATGACCGTGTTGCCGCGCCGGCTATCTTCCCTGCAATGACCGACACCTCAAAGCGCTCCCGACGCTGGATCACCTACGCGGCCTGCGGCTGGGCCGTTCTCTTTGCCGCACCACACACCTGGTGGGCCCTCGGCATCCCGGCAGGGTTCCCCGGGGGAGAGGCAAACCACCAGCTGATGATGACGAGTGCCTGGCGATACATCTACGATGTGATCGTCATCATCATGAGCGCTTTGGCGATTCTCATCGCGCTCAGTCTTCTGCGCCCTCCGGAGCAGGTTGTCAGACGGTGGGTTCCCTACACCGCGGCCTGGATCGCCTGCAGCATGCTCACCCTCCGCGGCTTGGCCGGTCTGGTCGTCGATGGCACTTCGGATCCGGTGTGGTGGCCCACCTTCCTGCTTGGCGGAATCCTGCTCGGCGCGGTGGCGTGGTTGGCAAGGATCCCCAAGGCCGACGGTTCCACCGCTCAATAACGTCCCCAATCGATATCTCAACCCCAAGGCCACATGAACATTCAGGGCGTCACGCCGATCTTGAATGTGTCGAACCTTCGCGAGACGTTCGCCTGGTTTGAGAGTCTCGGCTGGCGGAAACACTGGGAGCATGGTGACCCGCCGAACTTCGGCGCCGTCATCTCCGGCGACACGGAGATCTTCTTGTGCCAGGACTGCCAAGGGGCACGAGGAGGGTCCCTGCCCCGTCAGGCGTGGGACAATCAGGCCGGCAGCACCTGGATGTCATGGTGGCTGGAATCACCGGCCGCGGTCGACATCGCCTATGCCCGGGCCCTCGAGCTGGGGATATCCGCGCCCTGGCCTCCCACCGACATGCCCTGGAATGTGCGCGAGTGTCACATTCGCCATCCCGATGGACATACGTTTCGAGTCGGCGCCCGACTCGAGGAGGAGTAACCCAGGCCTCCAACGGAAAATGTGCGCCCGGTCACCGACAGGCACCGGGCCGCGGGTTAGATAGGGAGAGGCCGGCTGGAGCCGGTGGCTCCGAGTCTAACCCGCCCTGGCGGCTCCCTGATTGTCAGGGCCCGGCCGGCGGCAAACCGGGAGGTGGTATGTCGTCCAAGTCGTTGCGTTCCGTCGCTCTCCTCACCGCTGGATGGCTTGCGGTGGCATGCCAGGAGAGCTCCCCCACCATGCCGGCCGAGGCCGACCTGGGCCTCCAATCCGCCCTTACAGTGGACGTGGAGGCCGCCGTCCGAAGCGGCGATCCCGAGCGCGCCGAGGCGCTGCGCCACGCCGCGACCGCCCTGCGCTGGGGCATCCGGCCCAGCCGGATCGAGGTGAAGATCCAGAACGAGCAGGTCACCTATCTGGCCATCGTGGTCGGCGTGACTCGGCGTGGGTCCGACGGCTCATCGGTGCTGGTTCGCTCGCTGGTCGCCTGGACCGGCCGGCCTCCCACCGCCCTGTTCCACGTGATCTCCGCGAGCGAGCAGGCCTTATTCGGACCCCCTCAGGGGAACGGCAACGGCGGTCCTGACGGCGCGCGGGGCCAATGGAAGGATCTGGTGAACCACCAGCTCTGGGTGGCAACGGCCGGATCGGCTGACCTGGAGCTTGCGGCGACCGGCAACGGATGCCCGAATCAGCCCCCCGACGTGAGGCTCCGTTGCGTCTTGGCGACCTTCGACATCCGGATCAACGGCAGCTTCCAGCTGCTGGGCCCTGGCGGCCCGGACGGCGCTCCGATCGAGATCCACACCAATGCCGACGGGGTTCATGGGGTCGTGATCAAGCCTGCCGATTGAATCGCAGGATGCGAGGATCGGGACGGCTCGGCGTGCACCACACGCTGAGCCGTCAGGCTGGTGGTGCCGACCGAGGGAGGCCTGAAACCCTCGACCTTCCTCGACGTATGGGTACCCCATAGAACACTCCCTCACCCCGTTACCACAGGACCGAGTCATGGCGGCGGCGCCTACCCGCGAGCGCATTCAGGCCCTTGACGTCCTCCGTGGCGTGGCGGTGTGCGGCATTCTCTTCGCCAACGTGCTGGTGTTCTTCGGCCACTTTGCTCTGCCGCCGGAGCGCGCCACCGCTCTACCGACCGCGCCCGCCGACCGCATCGCGCTGTTCCTGGAACACGTCTTCGTAGACGGCAAGTTCTACTCGGTCTTCTCGCTGTTGTTCGGCATCGGCTTCGGACTCTGGCTCGCCAACGGCGGCGAGGCCGCGCTGCCTCGCTTCAAACGGCGGCTCCGCATCCTGCTGGCGATCGGCGCCATCCATGCCGTGCTGATCTGGGCCGGCGACATCCTGATGCTGTACGCGCTGCTCGGCTTCACGCTGCCCTGGTTCGCCCGGAAATCGGACCGGGAGCTGCTGCGCTGGACGGTGCTCCTGCTCGCCGTGCCGACTGCGCTCTACCTCATCGGGCTGGGGGCCTGGACACTGCTCGGGCCGGGCACGCAGCAGCCTGGACCCGGTCCGGGGGCGCCGCCGAGCATCCTCGCCATCTTCGAACAGATGGGCACGGGTGGTCTCAAGGAGGCCTTCATCGGCAACCTGATCTTTCTGGCCGGCCGCTGGGCTGACTTGTTCGCCTCGGTGCGCTTTCCCAAAGTGCTCGGCATGTTCGTGCTGGGACTCTGGACCGTGCGCACCGGCCTGGCCACGTCGCTGGCTTCCCATCGCGCGGTTCTGGTGCGCTGGTGCCGGCGTGGCTGGGCTTTGGGCCTGCCCGCCAACCTCGTCGCGGCCTGGGCCTTCCTCCACTGGCCCTATCTGCCGCCTTCGGCAGGGGCGCTGATCGGCGTGGCACTCCAGGGTGTCGGCATTCCCATGCTGGCGCTTGGCTATGCTGCCGGCGTGGGGATACTGGTGGTGGACCGCCGCCGCCTGATCGGGGCGTTTGCGCCGCTGGGTCGCATGGCATTGAGCAACTATTTGATGCACTCGCTGA